>DATLYY010000008.1 GCA_035574275.1 Verrucomicrobiia bacterium | reverse complement strand
CCGGGTGCCCTCTTCTCCCCTTGTTCCCGAAGAGGACCCGACTTTGCTTTTCACCAATGCCGGGATGAACCAGTTCAAAAAGGTTTTTTTGGGGCTGGAGAACCGCCCGTACAAACGGGCCGCTTCCTCGCAGAAATGCATGCGGGCGGGGGGAAAGCATAACGATTTGGAAAACGTTGGTTTGACCCCCCGGCATCACACTTTTTTTGAAATGCTGGGAAATTTTTCCTTCGGGGACTATTTCAAAAAGGAGGCGGTGGCGTTTGCGTGGGAGTATCTGACCAAGAAGTTGAAGTTGCCCGCCTGGCAGCTTTGGCCCACCATTTATAAGGATGACGACGAGGTGGAAAAGCATTGGCTGGCCGTAGCGCCGGAGACGAAAGGGCGAATCCGCCGGTTCGGGGAGGCCGACAATTTCTGGTCGATGGGGGAAACCGGCCCCTGCGGCCCCTGCTCGGAAATTCATTATGACCGGGGAGAAAAGTACGGCTGCGGCAAGAAGGATTGCGGCCCGAACTGCGAATGCGGCCGGTTTATGGAGCTTTGGAATCTGGTTTTTATGCAGTACAACCGGGATGAATCGGGAAAACTAACCCCCCTCCCCAAGCCCTCCGTCGATACCGGCGCCGGGCTGGAGCGGCTTTCGGCCGTTTTACAGGGAGTGGAGTCAAATTACGACACCGATTTGTTCGTGCCGATTATCCGAAAAATCGAGTCGCTCACTGGAAAAAAATATTCGCCCGGGCCGGAAGGGGTTTCCTTCCGGGTGATTGCCGACCACCTCCGGGCACTTTCCTTTTGTTTTGCCGACGGGGCCCTCCCTTCCAACGAAGGGCGGGGGTACGTTCTGCGACGGATTTTGCGCCGGGGGGCGCGCCACGCCCATCTTTTGGGGAAAAAAGAGCCGTTCATTTACAAGTTGGTGGATACGCTCGCTGCGGAAATGGGCGATGTTTACCCGGAGCTTTCGGCCAAAAAGGAGCACGTCAAGCTGGTCATTGAAGAGGAGGAGAAAAATTTCGGCGTCACGCTCGAAACCGGATTGGAGCTGGCGGCCAAGGAGTTTCCGGCTCTTGTCAAAAGAGGGCAAAAGATTGTTCCGGGGGAGCTGGTTTTTAAATTTTACGACACGTACGGTTTTCCGGCCGATTTGACCGAGCTGGTGGCGAAGGATTACAAGCTCACCATCGATTGGGCCGGTTTTGAAAAGGAACTGGAAAAACAACGCCAGCGCTCGCGGGAGCATTCCAAATTCACGGCCGCCTCCACAGACCAATTGGTGATCCGCATCAAGGAAAAGAGACTGCCGGAAACACGCTTTGTCGGCTACGATCCGGCCAACGTCAAATGGAAATCGAAAGTGCTCGAAGCGGACGCCAAGGCAATGGTTTTGGAATCGACCCCTTTTTACGCCGAATCGGGCGGTCAGGTGGGGGATACTGGCAAACTGATTGCCGACCATACCGCTCTGCCGGTTACTGACACCCAGAAAAAAGACGGGTACATTTTCCACGAGCTGGCGGATACACCGATTAAGCCACAGGAGATGGTAGGAAAAGAAGTTGCCGCCGAAATCGACTGGCAACGCCGGCAGGAAATAATGCGGAATCACTCGGCCACCCATCTGGTGCACAAGGCCTTGCGCAACGCTTTGGGAGAGCACGTCCATCAGGCAGGCTCCCTGGTGGCGCCCGACCGGCTGCGTTTCGATTTCACCCATTTCAAGCCGCTTTCAAACGAAGAATTGAAACGAATCGAAGAAGAGGTAAATGAAAAGATACTGGAAAGCATAATGATAGAAACACTCTTGGATATCCCCTTGGAGCAAGCCAAAAAGATGGGGGCAATGATGCTTTTTGGCGAAAAGTACGGAGAAAAAGTCCGGGTCATTAAAATCGCCGACTATTCAATGGAGCTTTGCGGCGGCACGCACGTGGCTTACACCGGCCAAATCGGGCTTTTTTCCATCCTTTCGGAAAGCGGTATCGCTTCCGGCGTCCGCCGTTTGGAGGCTGTCACCGGTTCCGGTTTTCTGCGGCTGGCCAAAGGGGAACGGGAGCTATTGAATTTGCTTGCCGAAAAGATGAAAGTGCCGGCGGAAATGCTGGCCCAGAAGGTTGAAGAGTTGCTTTCCACCCATCGGCAGTTGGAAAAGCGGCTGGGAGAGCTGGAAAAGGAACAATCCAAAGAAAAATTGACCTTGGCCTTGCAGAATGCCGTGCAGGTTAACGGCATCAAGGTTGTAGCAACAGCTTTGGAAGTGGAAAACCGGCAGGCGTTGATGGACTCCGCCGATTTGATTGTGAACGCCAAGGAAAAAATTGCCGGCGTTCTGGCGGCGGTTTTGGAATCGGATGTGGCCTTGGTGGCGGCGGTCTCCAAACCGACAATGGAAAGTTTGAAAGCCCCCGATTTGGTCAAGGAAGTGGCCGTGCGACTCGGTGGAACCGGCGGAGGCAGGCCGCATTTAGCCCAAGGAGGTGGCAAGGATAAGGCCAAACTATCCGAAGTTTTGACCGAAGTGCCCAAAATGGTCGAAAAGCTTTTAGCACGCTGATGGGTGTCTTTCAACACCTCACCAATGAACTGAAAAAAAAACGGGGGCTTTTCTTTTTGCTTTTGGACCCGGACAGAAAAGCCGCCGCCGAGTTGGCTTGTCAGGCGGAAGTGGCCCAAAAGGCCGGAGCGGATGCTGTTTTGGTCGGCTCCTCCATGCTGGTCAATTCCCAGTTCGACGAGGCGGTGGCGGCCATCAAGCAGAAAATTTCGATCCCCCTCGTTCTTTTTCCCGGCAATTCCAACCAGATTGCGCCAAAAGCGGATGCCGTTTTATTTTTGTCGCTTCTTTCCGGACGCAATCCGGATTTTTTAATCGGCGAACAGGTGAAAGGGGCGCCTTTGGTCAAAAAATACGGTTTGGAGCCGATTCCGACCGGGTATTTGCTCATCGAATCGGGGAAAACGACATCGGTTGAATACGTTTCCGACACCCGGCCGATTCCGCGCGACAAGCCGGACATCGCCTGTTCGCATGCCTTGGCCGCCGAATATTTCGGGATGAAACTGGTCTATCTGGAAGCTGGCTCCGGTTCGGCAACCTCCGTGCCGGACGAGGTTATTTCCGCAGTTTCGTCTTTCGTCTCACTTCCGGTCATTGCTGGAGGAGGCATCAAAACGCCGGAGGAGGCGGCCTCGAAGGTTCGTGCCGGGGCTAAGATTGTCGTGGCGGGAAATCAGTTTGAAAAAAATGATTCAGGCCGGTTTTTGAGCGAATTTGCCGCCGCCTGCCATAAGGGATAGTGAAAAACTCGCCGCAGGAAATCGCCCGCAGGATTCTGGCCGACTCCATCGAGCTCCGGCAGCATTGCTTCGACTGGATCGAAGAATGGGCGGCCGCTTACCGGCTGCTTTATTCGGCCTTGAAAGCGGGCAAAAAAATCCTTCTATGCGGCAACGGCGGCTCGGCGGCCGACTGCCAGCATTTTGCGGCCGAGCTGGTCGTCCGCTTGCGCAAGAGAAAACTGCAGAAAGCCCGCCCGGCCATCGCGTTGACCACCGACAGCTCTATTTTGACCGCCACGGGCAACGATTTGGGATTTGAAAAGCTTTTTTCCCGCCAGGTGGAGGCCCTGGGTGCTACTGGTGACGTTTTGGTGGCGATTTCCACCTCCGGCAATTCGGCCAACGTGCTCGAAGCGGTGCGTATGGCCCGAAAAGAACGGTTGAAAGTCATCGCGCTGACCGGCACAAACGGCGGAAAGCTGGGAAAGCTGGCGGACTTGTGGGTCGCCGTTCCCTCCGTCGATACCCAGCGGATTCAGGAAATGCATATCACCATCCTCCATTTCTGGGGTGAGGCGCTGGAAGCGGCCCTTTCCCGGTAAATGGGGACCATCCGCCAACTTTTATGGTGGGGGCAGCTTTTCGGCTGTTACCTTTTTGCTTTTTTCGCTCCTTTTTGGACTTCCGGAGCAGAGGCGGGTTTTGCCTTGGTGCTTTCCTGCTGGGTTTTGGATTGGCTTTTTGAATTGCCGCGCCCGTTTCCGGCCTCCTTTCTCGTTTTTCCGACATTGGTTTTCTTTGCGGTACTGTTTCTTTCCGCCATATTCGGACTTTCCTTTTCCAATTCGTTTGTTTACATCTCCAAACAGTGGGTATTTTTGGGGATTTTCTTTTTCGCCCTGCGATTTAGAGATGAACTCGTTCGGCGGAAAGCATTCGTGCTGCTTGGAATCTCCTCGGGGCTGGTAGCCGTTTATTCTATTCTACAGTCCTTTACCGGGTGGGATTTCAATATGATTGACCCGATGGAGTCGCTTGGAAAACACTTCCGGGCGCGCGGTTTTTTTAACGTCAAGCTGGTCTTTGGGCTTTTTTTCAGCTTGACGGCTCTGACCTTTATGGCGCTCGGCTGGCCGCGACGTAAAGAAACGCTCGGGAAGTTTTTTCTTTCCGTGGCCGCTCTTTGCTATCTGGCGGTGCTTTTCGGCGCCGTGCGGGCCGGGCTTTTGGCTATAGCGGTTGGGCTGGCTCTCTACCTTCTGCTTTCACCAGAAAAAAAGAAAGCTTATCTGGTTGGCGGTGTCGCCTTTTTGACGCTTTCCGCGTGGGGGATCAATCCGGCCCTGTTTTCCCGCTTCGAAATCGTGCAACGATTCGATATGCAGGCCGCCAATCCGGAAAGCCGGGCCTCGATTTGGCAGAAAAGCTACGAAATTTTCCAGGACCAGCCGGTTCTGGGGGTCGGCACGGGGAATTTCCGGCTGGCCTACGGCCCGAAAATAAAAGGGATGGATACCACCTTCTTCGGCCATGCCCATAACGAATTTCTAAACATGCTCGTTTGTTGCGGGCTTTTCGGGCTGGCGGCCTTTCTTTTATTCTGGAAGGAACTGATTTGGCGCATTTGGACAAATTTCCGGCAGAACCGGGCCTCCCACTATCTTTTGATGGGAGTTGTGACCGTTGCGACCTACCTGGTCTTCACGCCGTTTGAATCCGCACTCGTGCACCGCGAAGTGCGGATGATACTTTTTTTCCTTCTGGGTGTGAGTTTGGCGACGGGGGAGGCAAAAACGGCGTGAAATCCGCCCCGTTTTCGCAAAAAATTATTGCATTTATGCGGCGCTTCCCTATATTTTTCGGCGCTTTGACAAAAAACAGACCGAAAGGGAGGCGAAAATGGTAATTCTGCCGAAAAAAATTTTTCTGACCAAGGGGGTGGGGAAGCACAAAGAGCAGCTATCCAGCTTCGAGCTGGCGCTGCGTTCGGCCGGCATCGCCCGGTTCAACCTGGTTTCGGTCTCCTCCATTTTCCCCCCCAAGTGCAAAATCATCAGCAAGCAGGAAGGGCTGACCTATTTGTACGACGGGCAGGTGGTTTTTTGCGTGATGGCCCGGGCGGCGACCAACGAGCCGAACCGGCTGATTTCCTCCTCCGTGGGGCTGGCCGTGCCGCAGGACCGGCGGCAGTTCGGCTATTTGTCCGAGCACCATGATTACGGGATGACCGAAAAGAAAGCCAGCGATTACGCCGAGGATCTGGCGGCGGAGATGCTGGCCACCACCTTGGGGCTGGAGTTTGACCCGAACAAAGGGTACGACGAAAAGCGGGAAATCTGGAAAATTTCCGGCAAAATCGTGCGCACCCGCTCCATCACCCAGTCGGCCGAGGGGGACAAAAATGGGCTTTGGACCACCGTCGTGGCAGCCGGGATTTTCATCACGGAATGAGGCGCGGGGAGTAGGGGCGTATTGCAATACGCCCCTACGGGGTTCAATTTATTGAACCCCTACAAAAACATATCTGAAAAAGGAAATCATCTTGGCTGACGCCCTCCATTTTCATCACAATAATTTTTTAGGGATTCCGCCGGAATTTTCCTCCCCAAAATCCCCATTCGTCATCCTGCCGGTCGGCTACGATTCCACCACTTCCTACAAGGCCGGTACGCGGGAGGGGCCGGCGGCCATTTTGGCCGCTTCACGCCAAGTGGAAACCTACGATGACGAACTTGGATTCGAGCCGTATGAAGCGGGGATTTACACCCATCCCTCCTTGGAAATAACCACCAAGGGGCCAAAGGAGATGGTGGAACGTGTTTATCGGGCCGTTTTGCCCTTGGCGCGCAAGAAAAAGAAGGTGGCGATGCTGGGCGGGGAGCATTCCCTCACTTTCGGCACCGTTCGGGCCTACAAGCAGATTTACAAAAACCTTTCCGTTTTGCAAATCGACGCCCATGCCGATTTGCGTGATTCCTTTGAAGATTCCCCTTACAACCACGCCTGCGTGATGCGTCGGATAACCGAGCTTTGCCCCACGGTCGGCGTTGGCATCCGCAATTATTCGATAGACGAGGCCAAGTTCATCAAAGCCAAAAAAATCCCGGTCGTCTCCGCCTACAGTTTCATTTCCGGTGAGACCTCGATAGACGAAATTTTAGACCGCTTGACCGACACGGTCTACTTGACCTTTGATCTGGATGGTTTTGACCCCTCCTTTATGCCGGCGGTCGGCACGCCGGAGCCGGGAGGGGTGGGCTGGTATGAAACGCTCAAACTTTTACGTTTTTTGGCCGAGCGCAAGCGGGTGGTCGGCTTTGACGTAATGGAGCTTTGCCCCCTTCCCGGCCAGATTTCCTCCGATTTCATCGCGGCCAAGCTGGTTTATAAGATTATCGGGTATTTGGTGGCGGCGGGGAAACGTCCCGCGTAATTTTTATTTACTTCCGAACCGCAATAATCTCCAACACCCCCGGCGTTATCATCAGCGTGCCGGGCTGGGCTTCGCGGGCGGCAAAGTCCTCCGCAATGGCCCGGGCGCGCTCCGGCGAGATAAGTCCCAAATCCACCAATCGGCGTGTGCCGACATCCACAAACGCTTTTGGCCATTGCCACCAGTAGCTGGTTTTGGGAAAGATTTCGATTATCGGGTTCAGTGTTTTTATTTTGAATCCCAATTCCGAGAGCCAGCCGGGGAGGGAAAGCCCGATGTCCGGTTCGCCGCCCGCGTCGCGCCAGCTTTTGACCACCAGCCGGACAAATTCCTCGTGTATTGGAGAATGAGGCGCAAACCGCCAAGTGCGATAGTCGAAATATTCGTGGGAGACAAAAAAGGCGCCCGGTTTCAAAGCCCCGGCGATGCGCTGGACCAGCTTGCGCGGATGTTTGACGAACGCCAAAACCCAGCGGCACCAGGCGCCGTCCGCTTGGACGGCGGGCAATTCCGAGTCGTCCAAATCCAGTTCAAAAGTCGAAATGTTTTTCAGCCCGCGCTGTTTGGAAGTGGCTTCCAATGCGTCGAGAAACCGCCGCGAGCGGTCGATGGCAAAAACTTTTCCGGAAGGGCCTGTGATTTCGGCCAAATCGAGCGAGGCATATCCCGGGCCGCAGCCAGTGTCCAGAATCGTCTGGCCTATGGTAAGCCCCGCCCGTTTCCAAGCGTCCAGCACCTTCGGCCGCCAGACCCGGTGCTGCAGACCGAGGCGCTCGATTTCCTCGTCGTGGGTGCCGAGGATGTAGTCCTTTTCCGGCTCCATTGTTTTTAAAGGTTAGCCAGTCGAGCTCTGGCTTAGCTTTTTAAAGTAGGCCTCGGCCCGTTTTTTCATTTCTTGGGTGGCACGTCTTCCTTGTGCGTGGCAATCCACCATTCGTTGCCGAAGGGGTCTTTCACCCCGGCGTTGCGGTCTCCCCAGAACATATCCTGCGGCTCCATTGTTGAGGTAGCGCCGGCGGCCAAGGCACTTTTGTAGAAAGCGTCCGTGTTCTTTACATAGAGGTAGATTTTTCCCGGCGCCGCTTTATATTTCTCGGTCGCATCCCCCATCATCACAATCGAATCGCCGATTTTGACCTCGGCGTGACCGATGCTGCCGTCCGGCCGGATCATCCGTTCCTTTTCCCTGGCGCCAAAGGCCTTTTTCAAGAACTCAATCAGCCGCGCCACCCCCTCAACGGTCAGGTACGGCGTGACGGTGTGATACCCTTTTGGTATCGGGTTCACTTTCTTTTTCATTTCAACCTCCCGTTATGGTTTTCAGTCAAACTCCACCCGTTTATCGGACTGCTCCGGCCCCACCCGGCCGGTTACGATTTCGGCCTTAAAGTAGTTTTCACCTTTAACCGGCGAGCCGGCCAGCCGGCGGAGCATCGCAATCTGCCCGACGTGGTTTAGGGCATCGGCAATCGGGCCTTGAAAGATTTTTTCGGCCGGATTGCCCAAAGGGGCCTCCGAAGCGAGGCAGTCATCCAATTCCTTGAGTTCGTCAAAGAAGCGTTTGACCTCCTCCTCCCATGGCCGGGGCGGCACCTCTTCCCATTTGTGCGGCCCGATGGCCAAAAGCCGTCCCCATTTGAGCAAATCGCCGATATGTTTCAAAATTTCGATGGGGGTTCTGGTTTTGTCGCCAACTTTGAAGTTGGCGAAACCTTCGGGCGCATCCCGGACGGCCTTGCCCCCACGGTAAGCGAGCGTGGCTACCGTGTGGCGCAGGAATTCGCGCTTCAAATCGATCCTTTGTGTTGGTTTCCGCCGTCTGTTTTTTTTCGGTTTTGGGCGGTTTTTTCTATTGGTTGTTTTTTTCATTGCCGTGCTTGTGGTTCCCGGTGGCTTTAGCCATCAGCAGTTGCAGTTCCTCCTCGCCGGCCGTCCGGGCTTTTTCCAGGAAGCCGGAAGCGGCCGCCCGGGCCAGCGTGGCGGCCAACCGGCCGCGATGGAAAATCCGGACGCGACCATCCGCCGTGCTTTGATACGAAAACCCGGCCGGTTTGCCCATTATTTCCGTTTTTTCAATTCTGCTTTCAACGCCTCAAGATCCGCCGAAAAATCCGACCTTGGAGCCGGCTTTTTCAATTCCGTTTTCAACCGGGCCAGCCGTTGGGCAACGGTAGCGGCGATTTCGACCGCCCGGACAGGGGCGGCACCGGCGTAGGCGGTCGGGTCGTCCAGAACCTTTTTGGTCAAGTCCGATATTTTGTTCCAGTACTCCGGCAGTTCTTTTTTGACAATGGCAACGGGATTTTCACCTTTGTTTCTGAGGCGGTTGGCCAGCTCTTTCGCTTTTTCATACGGCGCGGAATGCCCGGCCAGGGCCAAGGCGATGTAAATCGGCTCGGCCACGGTCAATGATTTGCTTGCTTCGAGGTTCTTTTTCAGATTCTCGCGGTTCGGTTCCAGGCGGGAAAGGGCCTTGTTCATGCGCAAAACCGCCTGCTCGAAGGCGACGAAAAGCTCCACCGCGAAGCGGTTGGAGGCGGAGTTAGTCAAGTCCCGCTGGTGTTCCGAAATCTGGTCGGATAGCAGGGTCACCATTCGCGGCGCGTACGCCTTCCAGAGGGATTTGACGTTTTCGAAATCCTTGGGATTGATTTTGTGCGGCATGGTGGAGGAGCCGACCCGCTTTTCGGCCCCCCGCTCGTACACCTCGGCAATTTCGGAGCGATACAAATGGCGCATATCATCGGCCAGATTGGCCAGAACGGAGAATGCGGAAAGGATGGCGTAGCCCAAGTCCGCCAGGGGCTCCGGCTGGACGATTTGGGTCGAGACCTGCTGTTCGTCCACTTCCAAGCCAAGCCGGTTCAGAATCAATTTCTCAAAAAGCGGGGCTTTATCCCCGAAGGCCAAGGCCAGCGAATTGTAGGCCCCCACCGGACCGGCGAATTTTCCAACCAGCTTGTTATTGGCCTCCTGAATTTTTTCGATGCGTCCCAAAAGGCGACTGGCGTAGTAGGCGAGATAGAAACCGAAGGTGACCGGCTCGGCGAACTGCCCATGGGTGCGGCCGATTTGGGTTGTTTTGGCCTCTTTTTTGGCCATCTGGGCTATCAGTTCGGTCAGCGCGATAAAATCGGGAAGAATCGCCTCCTGCACCATTTTTTTGATGCGCAGGGCCTGGGCTGTGTCCGTGATGTCCATCGAGGTGGCAAAAAGATGGACGTAGGGGGCCGCTTCCGGCGGGAGGGTTTTTTGAATCAGATTCACCAGCGCCCGGACGTTATGCTCGGTTTTCTTTTCCTCCTCGTAAACTTTTTGGGCGGTGATTTGTGCTTTCCCGGCTTTGGCGTACGTGCCCTTTGGAACAATGCCGAGTTCTTCCAAGGCCCACAATAGTTCCAATTCTACTTTCAACTGGGCCTGCACGTAGGCCTCTTCCGAGGCGTGGTTTTTAAGCCGCTCAAAAACGGCCGTATCCGATGCGTAATAGCGGAAATCGAGCGGGGAGGCGAGGTCGAAAATGGAAATTTTGTCGTTTTCCTTCATTTCGGGGGAATATATGTTTCCGAAAGCGAAATGCGAACCGGTACTTGGCTGCCCCTCCGCCCCACCAACCAGATTCTTCGCTTTGCTCAGAATGACAAACCGTGTGTCGTACTGCTGGAGGAAGGAGGCCCCGCGGTTTTGTGGAAGGATTTACTCCTCTTCTTGTACCAGCTCGTCTTTTCGGCGGAGAACGGAGACGGTAAACTGTTTTTCCACCGGCGCCAAAGTCCGCAACTTTTTTCTTACTTCTTCGGGAAGGGTACGGTCTTTTAAAATCCTATCCAGCTTGAAGCGGCTGACTTCGGCGGCCTTTTCCCAGAGATTGTGTTCCTTCAAAAGTTTTTCCAACGCCTCGCGGGCTTGGGGATTTGTCTTTCGATCCGGCAGCCGGGGCCATTCGGAATCCTTGATTTGGGCAATCTGGCCGCTGCCGAAGAGAGCGGTAAGTCCGTTCTGGCGGGCGAATTCGAGAATGATTTCCCGCACCTGCTCGATTCTGGCCTCCAGCTCGACCTTGTCCGCCTTCAGCCGGGCCAGCTCGTCCACCATCTGCTTTCCCTGGTCGGCGTCGGCGATTTTTTCTTTTTCCTCCTCCAGCCAGAACAGATGCTTCCAGGCGGGGCAGATATGCTTGTAGTCGCACCAGCCGCAAAAATCGGAGACCTTGGTGGGGAAATGGCCGGCTGCGCGGGCCGCCTCCACTTCGTCAATCCGCTGCATCACTTTTTGCTTGGCTTCCTCCACCTGTTCCGGGGTGCGGACGGTTTCCAAAAGCTCGTCGAAGCGCAAAAAATGCCAGATGGAGCGGACTCTGTTGACCTGCGGCCAGAGCTGACGCACCAAAAGATTATAGAGGGTCAACTGCTGGTCGGATTCTAAATCGGCCTGGGTTGGGAGATTTTTGCCGGTTTTGAAATCGTGAATTTCGTAGGTCTCGTCCGGCGATTTGGCCAGTCGGTCGATGAAACCGGTCATTTTGTAACGGCCGGACTCGTCCAACGAAACGGTGGCCTTGTAGTCCAACCCCAAAGTCCGGCTCTGGTTAAACGGATGATGGTGCTGGTAAAAATCCCTCAGACACTTTAAACCGATGCGGTGGTAGTCCCCGGCGTCATAATCCCCGGACATCCGCAGACCCGAATGCCATTCTTTTTTCCAGAACTCGTCGAAGTTATTTTCCACCTCGGGCAGGGCCGGGATTTTTTCCATCTGGACATCTTGAAACAGACGGGAAAGGGTTTTGTGAACGGTGGAGCCAAGTATCGTTTCCGCGGTGGCCACTTCCGGCACTTCCGGCTTCAAAATGTAGCGGAACTCGTACTTCTTGGGACAGATGCGGAAGGTTTCGAGTTGGGTATGGGAGTAAACCGGCATTGCAAAAACTTAGTCGAAAGGATACGGCGGCAGCTTGACCCGCACCGGCTTGTCCGTGCGGTAGCCCAGAACATAGTCGGCCTGCATGAGGGTGTGGATTTCCCGCGTCCCCTCGTAGATGGAAGAGCCCTTGGAGTTGCGGTAGAATCGCTCCACTGGATACTCGTCCGAAAAACCGTAGCTGCCGTGCACCTGCACGGCGTCGGCGGCCGCCTTTTCCGACTCCAGACAGGCGACCCATTTCGCCAGCGAGGTTTCGCGGGTGTTACGCTCCCCTTTGTTTTTCAGCCAGGCGGCCTTGAGCCACAAAAGCCGGGAGACCTCGTACCCCTTCACCATATTGGCAATCATCTCTTTTACCAATTGGTGCTCACCAATGGGGCGGGTGAAGGTTTTGCGCGTCTGAGCGTAGGAAACGCAGGCGTCCAGACAGGCGCGGGTGAGCCCCGTGGCACCGGAGGCGACGGTGAAACGCCCCTGTTCCAGACAGAACATTGCAATCTTGAATCCCTCCCCTTCCTGTCCCAGAAGATTTTCTTTGGGGACCGGCACGTCGGTCAATACGATAAAGCCGGTGTTGCCGGCGCGAACCCCCAGTTTGCCGTGGATGGTGCCGGTTTTGACGCCAGGGAAGGAGCGTTCCACGATGAAGGCGGATAAGCCGGTGTGGTCCCGCTTTTTCTTTTTTTCCTGGTCGGTCCAGCCGAAAATCAAAAAATTATCTGCCACGTCCGCCAGCGAAATCCAGATTTTTTCGCCGTTCAGGATGTACTTGCTTCCATCCTTCCGGGCGGTGGTCTGGATGCCGACGGCATCGGAGCCGGCGTTCGGCTCGGTCAGCCCGAAGGTCGCCACTTTCTCCCCTTTGGCCTGCGGAACCAGATATTTTTGCTTCTGCTCTTCCGTTCCCCAGGAAAGAAGGGTGAGGGAATTGAGCCCCAGATGGACGGACATTATCACCCGGGCGGAAGTGTCGGCATATTCCAGTTCCTCGCAGGCCAGCCCGAAGGAGATGTAGTCGTAGCCTGCGCCGCCGTAGCGCTGGGGGATGCAGATGCCCAAAATGTCGGCCTGCCCCATTTTTTTCAAGAGATTCGGGTCGAACTTCTGCTCCCGGTCCCGTTCCCGGATGCCGGGGAGCACTTCGCGGGCGGCGAACTCCCGCACTAGCGTTTCGATATTTTTGTGGTCTTCGTTCAACTCAAAATCAATCATGCCTTCGGGCCTTCTCCATCACGCGCTATTTTTTTTGGACGACCGCCACCGCTTCGATTTCCACTTTGGCCCCCCGGGGGAGGCGGGCGACCTCGACCGTCGAGCGGGCAGGGGGATTGGCCCCGAAGTAACGGGCGTAGGTTTCGTTCATCAAGGTGAAATCATCCATCGACTGCAAAAAGACGGTGGTTTTGACCACATCCTCCATTCCCGCTCCCGAAGCGGCCAGAATCGATTTGACGTTTTCCAGAACCTGCTTGGTCTGCTCCACAATCCCGCCGTTGGTCAACTCCCCCGAGCGTGGGTTGATGGCAATCTGGCCGGCGGTGTAGATGATCTTCCCGCAAGCGGCGGCAATTCCTTGACTGTAGGGGCCGATGGCGGCGGGGGCCTCCGCGGTTTTGATGACCTCCTTCACTTGTCCAGGCCGCTCCCCCCGCCGGTGGTGGCGGCGGATGAGCGGTTCTTCACGTATTTGTCCAGAAAATCGGCCGCGGCGGTATAGGCCTTGATCTGGTTCGGAATTTTGGCCAGCCCGTGCCCCTCGTCCGGGAAGAGCAGATATTCCACCACGCCCCCCTTGGCTTTCAATTTTTCGGCAATCTGGTCGGCCTCGATTTGCGGGACGCGCGGGTCGTTGGCTCCCTGAATAACCATCAAAGGGGCGGTGATTTTATCCACCATGTAAATGGGGGAAATCGATTTCATAAAGTCGAGGTCCTTGTCCAGATAGCCGTACTCCGATTCCCTAAGCTTCCGCCGCCAGGCGCCGGTATTTTTCAAAAAGGTCTCAAAGTTGGCAATCCCGACAATCGACACGCCGGCCGCCCACAAGTCGGGATACATCGTCAGCATCGCCAACGTGGAATAGCCGCCGTAGCTCCCCCCCATCACGGCAATTTTCTTCGGGTCCGCGTACCCGGAGGATTTGAGATATTCCACCGCCCAGACTAAGTCCTTCAGAGCCTCCGGGCGTTTGCGGATATTGTCCATCGCCATAAATGTTTTGCCATAGCCGGCCGAGCCCCGCACGTTGGGGGCCAAAATGGCGTAGCCGCGGGACAGGTAGTATTGGTATAGCTTTGCAAACCAGGGGCGTTCCTGGCTTTCCGGCCCGCCATGGACGGAAAGAATGACTGGCAGGGAGCCGTCCTTTTTGGCCCCGGCCGGGAGATAGAAGAAGGCCGGGATTTCCAACCCGTCATGGCTTTTGTACTTGATTAAAGCTGGCTCCACCATCGTGGAGGCATCAATCCCCCCCATCGGAGCACGGGTCAACTGGCTTACGGTCTTGGCGGTCTGGTCGTAAATCCAGACGTCGTTGGTACGCGCCGCCGAGGTGAAGCTGAAGGCCAGCTTGTCACCGGTTTTGGTGAAGGAGAGCCCGCCGACGATTCCTTTGGGCATTTTGGGGAGATTCACCATTTTGCCGGTCCGCATATTCTTCACAAACAGCTCGCCGTAGCCGTCGACATTGGCCGTGTAGGCCATGTAGCGGCCGTTCTCGGAGAGAATCATTCCGGAAACCTCCCGCTTTTCGTTTTCCAGATAGGCCAGTTTGCCGTTCGGCAACTCGATTTTGGCCAGATTCTCAAAATCCCGATCCTGGTCGGAGGAAAGGTAAATCGTTTTGGAATCGGGGGTGAAACGGACGTTTGAGTAAACGGCATCCCCTTCGTGTGGGGTCAAAAGAGCCGCTTGGCCGGTGGCGATATCGAAGAGATACAGATTGGCGTTCGTATTGGTCACCGTCTCCTCGAGAATCAAACTTTTGCCGTCCGGCGACCAGTCCGCCACGGCGAAATTGCCGTCCTTCTGATAGACCATTTTTTTCTCTTTAGTGGCCAGATCCATCACATAAATGTCGAAATATGCTTCGTTCCGTTCGTTGGCGGCGAAGGCGATTTTTTTGCCGTCCGGCGACCAGTCGCCGAAGCTGTGAATCACCTTGTTGTTATCCGTCAATTGAATTACCTTTTCCCCGGTGGGGCTGGATAAAAAGAGCTGGATGCGCTCGCTGCCGCCGATATCCTTGCCGAACAGTATCCACTGCCCGTCCGGCGACCAGGTTCCATAGGCTACCCGGTCTTCGTAAAACGTTATCTGATTCGGCCAGCCCCCCTTGGAAGAGACGACAAAGAGCTGGGCCACCCCCGGCATGTTGGAGGTGAACAAGACCTTGTCCCCCGCCGGCGAAATGTCCCCCCCGCCGCAGGATTTGATGTTCATATACTGGGCGAACGGATACGGCTGGGCCCAAAGACTTGCTGCCAGAAGCAAAACGGCAACAACGCCCAAGAACTGTTTTTCCCATTTGTTCGCAAAGCCCGACATTTTTCCTCCTTGCTTTCGGTTTCTTGCCCCCAATATTATCAAGCTTTGGGCGGTTGGCAACCGCTTTTTAGGCCAAAGGAGAGCCATGCGCGGAACGAAAAAGGCAGTCGAGACGATTTTAACGGAGCAGGTGATGCTGCCGTACACGAACCACTACGGCACGCTGTACGGGGGAAAGCTCCTGGAGCTGATGGACAAGGCCGCCTTCATCGCCACCTCCCGCTTTGCCGACTCCGACACGGTGACGGCCTCCTCGGAGTCGGTCGATTTTCACCATCCCATCCGCTTCGGGGACATCATCGAGCTTGCCGCCAAGGTGATTTTTACCGGGCGCACCTCGATGGTGGTGCGCATCCACGCCTTTGGGGAGGGGCGGCGGGACCATAAAAAGTTTTTGGCCACCACCGGGTATTTCAACATGGTGGCCGTGGACGAGGAGGGCCGCCCGAGGGAAGTCCCGGAGCTAATCGTCGAAACCAGCGAGGAAAAGCGGGAATGGGAAACCGGCAAGCGGATTAAAGAACTTTCCAAGGAAAGGGCGGCCCGGAAAAGCCGGGGAGGCTCGTGAGCCGGCCGCTTTCCCTAATCGTCGGACTGGGGAATCCCGGCCGGCAGTACGCCAAAACCCGCCATAATCTGGGCTGGCAGGTTTTGGACCGGCTGGCCGGGAAACTCAAAATCGGTTTCAAATCCGGCAAAGGAGACTACTACGTTGCGTTACTTGAAGAGGATGACAGGGAAGTCGTTTTTCTCAAACCGACAACTTTTATGAACGGGAGCGGAATAGCGGTCAAAGAGGCGCTGGCGTTTTTCGGCAAAACCCCGTCCGACCTTCTGGTGATTCTGGACGACATGGCCTTGCCTTTGGGGGAACTGCGGCTGCGCGCCAAGGGTTCTTCCGGCGGCCATAACGGGCTGGAATCGATCATTTACCAACTGCAAAGCGAGGAGTTTGCCCGGTTGCGACTCGGCATTGGCACGCCGGAGGCCAAGGAGGCAGCCGTCGGCCACGTCCTTGGCGAGTTTTCACCGGAGGAGAAGAAAACGGCCGAAGAGATGATGAAAAGGGCCGTTGTTCTTGTGGAGACCTGTTATCAAAAAGGATATCAAGCGGCCCTCAATTATTTTTCCCGACGGGGAGCCACACCCGGGGAAGTTTCAGAGGAAAAATAGGGCCGGATGCGTTCGCCGGGCCGATGAGGCGGTGTTACCACCAGTTCCAGAATTCCACTTTGAAAAAGCGAACCACGGAACGGCCCAAAATCTTGAATAGCGACTTTTTCCCCGCGTGGATTTTCAACTTGCCGCTCATTCCGGCTTTCAGCCGGCCGTCGGAATTGGCCAAAACTCCGGTCACCTTGAAAAAGCTCTGGGAACGCATCTCCTCCGCCTCGTTGCTCACCTGCTGGACGTGGCCGGAATAGCTTTGGTTCGGAAAGCTGTGCAACCGCAATTGGATGGGGGCCTCCGGCTTGACCAAATCCAAATCGGTTTCGGAAACCCTGGTCAAAACCCGCACGGAGTCCAGCCGGATGATGCGCAACAAGGCCTGCGGGGAATTGACCAGCGTGACCCGCCCCGGAAAGGGGGATACCACGGCCTGCTTGGCCAGTTGCTCTTTCAGGTAACGGATGGTACCCTCCAGCTTGGACATTTCGGCCTGGGCCTGCCGTATTTCCTCTGGACGCGCGCCGGAGGCGAGGCCGGCGTAGGCCTGGCGGGCCTCCTTCCAAGCCGCCTCGGCCTTGTTCTTTTCGCTTTCGAACTTTTGAAATTCCTCCTGCGAAATCGCCTTGCGGTCGAAAAGCTGTTGCGAACGGTCAAACTCCCGTTTCTTCTGTTCGTATTCCACCTTCAGCCGCTTCTCCGCCTCCCTCAACCGTTCCAGTTCCTCCGGTTTGGCCCCCTTTCTCAATAAATCCAGTTTGGCACGGGCTTGGTCGTAGGCCGCCTGATTCGATTTCAACTCATTTTCATACTGGTTGGATACGAGGTGGGCCACCGTTTCCTGCGCGGCGACCATATCCCCCACCTTTACCCGGGAACTGATTCTGACCGAGGCGAAATCGGTTCCAAAAAGGGCCGTCAGCTCGGTCGAGCTTTTATCCTCCTGCCCGCCCATCACGATTTTTTCCTCCAGCACCCCCGGCTGGGGGGCGGAGAGGGTATAACTGGCCAACGGCTCGATTTCCGCGTCCCCCGAGACGGTTTGCGGGTAGGGAAAAAAGAAAAAGAAAAGCAAAAAAAGAAGCCCCCCTCCAATTGTGATTCCCAGCTTGGTGCGAGATAGTTTTTTCAAGTTCTCCTTCCCGAAAAAACCGTACATCTTCTGGATGGTGTGCGCCACCGGCACGGCAAAGATAAAGAGGGCGAAAGCCGAAAACAACAGGAAACCGAGCCCCCGCCAGGCACCGGTCAAGACCCGGAAAAGCCAAAGGAAGAAGAAACCCAAAAACAAAAAGGAATAAACCAGCCCCGAAACCCCGTACAAAAGAAAAATCCGCTTCTCCCGGGGCGTATAGGGGGGCAGCGCGGGCCGGGCACCGAAGGCGACCTGTAAAAGCTTCGCTTTGAGGAAACCGAAAGCCTTGGCCCGCAAATTGGGGATGCCGACCCAGTCGGTCAGAATGTAATAGCCGTCCAGTTTGATGAGCGGGTTCAAATTGAACAGGGTCGTAAGCATGGTAAATGCGGAGGCGATGAAGAAAAGATGGCCCAAGGCCGAACCTTCCGGCAGCAAGTGCCAGGCCAGGGTGGCCAGACTCCACAAGAATATTTGGAAAATCACCCCGGCAAACGTCACCAGGATTTTTTTTCTTTTTTCCGCAAACAAATAAGCGTCGGAAACGTCGCAGTAAAAGCAGGGCTGGAAGTACAAAAGCAAAAACCCCATCTGGCGCACCTCCCCGCCGAAATGTTTGAGGGTGATGGCGTGGGCGAATTCGTGGAGCGAGATGGTGGCGAAAATGGTGAACAGCACCACCAAAACCGATTCCGCCCGGAAAAGCTGCCCCAACGTCAGCCCGGAAAATTCCTCCCAGCGCGCGACGGTCACTTTGGCCGCTAGGAAGCAGAGCAAAAGGCCCAGGGCCAGAAAGTACGGGGAGAATACGAATTGAAACTTCTTTTCCAGCTTCGCAACCAGCTCGTCCGGGTCGAAGGCCTTCAACTTGACAAAAAGCATTCGTTCCAAGAAGGTTTTGTCCTGTTTTTCCCATTTTCCACCCCGGGCTGCGAGCTTCTTTTCCGATTTTTCCGATTCCAAAAACAAAAGGTCGTCGAGCTTGTCCACAAACCGCTCCAACTGCTCGAGCGAAAGATTGAAGCCGAACTCTTCTTCAATCTTCGGGACAATCTCCGGCAGGGAGGTCCGGCCGTCCAACAGCTGGACGATGCGGTGCTCGACTTCCCGCATGCGGAAAAAGCTTTGGGTGCGGGGGTCTTTGACGATGTAGTAGGTCTGGCCCCCTTCTTCCTGCCGGCTTTCGACTAAGTCAGTTCGAAGTCGGGGATTCGGGCTCAAGATTCGCTCCGGGTTCCGGCGGGGAGTCGGCGGCCGGTTTGATGTTTTTCAGGAAAACGGGAAAAAGAGGAGGGACAATCAAGGTCGTGACGGTCACCATAAACAGCACCACGCCGTAAAACGATTCCGATATCACTCCGGCGGAAAGCCCCACCAAAGCTACAATGGCGCCGACCTCCCCTCGCGGCACCATCCCCCAGCCCACGGCCACAGAATTGCGGAACCCCAATTTCCATACCGGAAGGGCGCAGCCGACAAACTTGGTTAAAATGGCAATCAGGGTGATTATGCCGGCCACGCCGATGGTGGCGGGGTTGAAAAGTGCCTCCGGCGAAAGCTTGGCCCCCAAAGCGAAAAAGAAAAAGGGGACGAAAAAATCGTATATCGGCTCGAATTTTTCCTTCAGCCGGAACTTGGCATCGTAGTCGGAAAGTACCATTCCGGCCAGAAAAGCCCCCACGATGGCGGCGATTTTTATTTCCGCGGCCAAAACGGAAAGCCCCAGGCAGAAAAGGAGCGCGAAGGCAAAGGCCGGATTTCTGGTTTTGAACCGTTCCACCCGTCGGACCATCGGCCGGGTAATGCGGTGGCCGAAAAAAATTAGAAAAAGCACAAAAACGGCCGCCTCCAGAATCACGATCCCCAACCCCAGCCAGGAAAAACCGCCCAGGGCAAGGCCGGAGACCACCGCCAGAAAAACCATCCCCAGAATGTCATCAAAAACGGCGGCACCCAAGATTACCCGGGCCACCTTGGTGTCCAAGAGCCCCCGCTCGGAGAAAATGCGGGCCGTGATGCCGACGGAAGTCGCCACCAGGGCCACCCCCCCGAAAAGCGCCTCGTATCCGGGGTGGTCGGTGGCGTACAGATAGGAACCCCCCACGCCAAAAGGGAGGGCGACGCCCAGAACGGCGACCATGAGGGAAAGTTTCCCCACTTCCAGAAGCTTTTTGGCCGGCGTCCCCAACCCCACCTCGAATAAAAGAAAGACCACGCCGATTTCCGGCAGAACCTCCAGAACGGTTTCCCCGTGTATGGCTCCCAGCACCGGCACCAAAAGGACGCCGGCCGCCATTTCCCCCACCAACGCCGGCAGGCGCAGCCGCTCGAAAATTTCCCCCGCCAGTTTGGCCGCCCCGAAAGCCAGAAAGATTTCCAGAAGCAGATTGACGTGGGGCTCCATTGCGCCTTATGGTAATAAATTTTCCGTTTGTAAGAAATGGAAAACTTTCCCGTAAAACAGGAAGGCCGCCTTTTGGGCGGCCTTTCACCTTTAACCGGAAAGGGACTGTTTTCAAATCTTCTTCAAATCTCTATTTTAGCTTACGTGAATAAAGGTGGTTTGGTTTCCTTTGTTTTGCTGCTTTGCGTGCGAGCGTAAAGGGTGACAAATACAGTATGAAGATAAACTTGGGCACCGACGCATTGATAATGGTTGACGTACAAAACGACTTCTGCCCGGGCGGAGCGTTGGCCGTCCGGGAAGGGGATATGGTGGTCAAACCGTTAAACCACGCGCAAAAGTTCTTCCGGCACATCTTTGCCACCCGCGACTGGCACCCGGAAGACCACTCTTCCTTCATGGGCCGGGGCGGCCCTTGGCCGCCGCATTGCATTCAGAACACGCATGGCGCCAAATTTCACCCGGATTTGGAGATCTCCCGCACCTGGGTGATAAGCAAGGCGTTTGAACGTGACAAGGACGCTTACTCCGGCTTTCAGGGGACCGATTTGGAAACCCGGCTCAAACGGGAAGGGATAAAGCGGGTTTTTGTCGGCGGGCTGGCCACCGACTACTGCGTCCGGGCCACGGTCTTGGATGCTTTAAACACCGGTTTTGAAGTAATACTTTTAGAAGACGCCATCCGGGGCGTGGACGTCAAGCCGGGAGATAGTGAAAAAGCCGTAAAAGAGCTCAAAGAAAAAGGCGCAGGGCTTACGAAAGTTTTTGACTTGAGTTAAAAGCTGAAATTCTTTTGGAACCGGAAACTATTTTGCCCGCCCTCTAATCTTTGACGGGCGTGGTTGTTTTCTTTGTATCATAGTGCTTGTAGGCCTTTCCATCCCATCGATAAAATTCGGAATAGGTCACGAGCGTATCCACGGCCTGACTCCAAACGTAGCGTTTATGGTTTGCAATAATTTCCTTCATCCCGTCCCCGTTCAGGTCTGTAATCACGATGGAATTTCCCGTAACCCGGCCTATGACTTGAGCGGTTTTTCCATCCCAGCCATATAACTCAAGCGTCGTATCCATGGCATTTCTTTCAGGATGATAGAAAAAAATCTCCTTGTTTCCGTCTTTGTTAATGTCCTGCGGCTCGCCGAGTCGGCCAAATTTCACGCCGATTCCGAAATCGGGGCTCTGCCACAGCAGTTTGTGCTCTTGTTTTTGGTTCTTTTTCAAAACGGCCAGGTAGCCGGATTCGAAACAGCGATAGTGGATGATGGCGTATTCTGCCGAGTCGGGGCCCAAATCCCCCATCCAAAAGCTCCCTGCGCGCAGTGCGTTGCCCCTCCAAACAGCCGTATCCCTTAACTCTTTAGGGCTGAAGCGGGCCAGATAGATTCTGAACTTTCTTTCCGCCTCCTTGCAGGAATCCAGAATGCTTTGGGGGGCAATTTTTACCAACTCGTCATCGGGGGCGGGGCTTTGGGACTGGCAGGCGCCAAAGGGAGCCGCAAGTCCCCATCCCACGAGGGTGGAAAGAACCAGCGCAATCAACGGTTTGAGCGTTTTCACGGCCGGTAATAAGATAACAATTCCCTTCCCTTTTAAGTTTTTTTTTGCATATAATATACCGATAGAAGGTAATGACAGGGTTGTTGGTTTTTGCAAAAGTCGAAAGGAAAAAAGATGAAAAAGTTTAGCCAAGTTGTCATGCTCATGCTGGTTCTTGCCTATTTCCCCGCCGCCGGTTGGGGACAGAAAAAGGACGTCCTCAAAACCTTCGAAGAACTGCAGCAGGTCATTATCTCGGTCTCCAATTCGGTCAAAAACTCGGTGGTGCATATCGAGGTTGTCCAAAAGGTGGACGACCGGAAGTTCAAGGTGATGGGCTCCGGCGTGGTGACCCACGAGGACGGCTACATTTTGACCAACGAACACGTGGTGGACAACGCCCAGCAGATTATGGTCACCCTCCCCTCCAAGCGGGAATATCCGGCGGACTTAATCGGCGTGGACAAGCAGACCGACTTGGCGGTCATCAAGGTGAACACCCCGGAGAAACTCACCCTCTCCAAGCTGGGCAACTCGGATTTGACCAAGGTGGGGGAGTGGGTGATTGCCGTGGGGAACCCCTACGGCTTTGACCGCACGGTCTCCTTCGGCATCGTGTCCGGCAAGGGGCGGGTGATGCCCACCTTCGGGCGGGAAGTGCCGTTCGTGAACGATTTTCTGCAGACCGACGCCGCCATTGACCCCGGCAGCTCGGGGGGGCCTTTGGTTAACCTCAAAGGGGAAGTCATCGGCATCAACTCGATGGGTTTGGGGCGGGGACAGGGGTTCACCATTCCGATTAACATGGCCAAGGAGGTGGAGAAAAAGGTAATCGCCTCCGGCACCATTGAACGGGGTTGGATCGGCGTGGTCATTCAGCCCTTCAACCGGGAGTTTGCCCGTTACTTTGGGGAGCCGGAGCTTTCCGGCGTTTTGATTGCCGACGTTTTGGAAGGTTCTCCCGCCGAGAAGGCCGGGTTAAAGGCCGGAGACATCGTCACGGCGGTCGGCAAAAAGGAAGTGACGGCCGAAAAAGAGGACGACTTAAACGCCTTCAGCTTGAGCATTTCCGAGACGCCGGTGGGAGAACCGATTGAACTGAAAATCCGCCGCGGCAAGGAGGAAAAGAAACTGGTTTTGAACGTCGGTTCCCAGCCCAAGGTCAAGCCGGAGGAATTTGAAACCGGGCTCGGTTTTACGGTCAAAGAGATTACCGAGGGGCTCTACCGCCAGTACGCCCTGCCGGACAAGCTGGGGGTTCTGGTCAGCTTCGTCGAGGTGGGGGGGGCGGCCTTTCAGGGGAAACTTTCCGAAGGGGATGTGATCGTCAAAGTCGAAGAGACCGACGTGACCGATTTGCCCTCGTTCAAAACGGCCATTGACAAGCACGCCAAAAAGTCGCAACTGCTTTTGCGCGTGGTGCGCGGCAAGGACAAGGTTTTTGTCCTCATTCCCGGCGCCAAACAGAAGGCCGAAAAATAATTTGGGAAATTTCAAGAGGGGCGTATTTGCGATTCATCTCTTACAAATACCTACAAAAAAAGCGCCCGCAGGGGCGCTTTTTTTGTAGGGCGGGCATTTCAGTCATTTTTGCCCTTGTAATTGTAATGCTTTCCCTTACCGCGGGTTTTGCCGTCGTCATCCTGATATTTTTTACCGGCCAACCGGGATTTTCCTTTAACCGCCGGTTCAAAGTCGGGCACGGCAACCAGGGCCAAATCGTAATGCTCGTGCGCTTTGGCCAGATGCCCGCGCCGCTCGTGCACCAGCCCGATGGAAAACTCCACCTTGGCCACCCAAACCCGTTCGCCGGGACGCAAATCCCGAACCCGGTGGTAATGCGACAGGCAGCGGTCCCAATCCCGCAATTCCCGGTAGCATTCCCCCAGATAGAAATGTGCTTCCCAGTTGGAGGGGTCTTTGGCCAGCGCCAGCTCGAATTGCTGAATGGCCTTGCGGTAATGCCCCCGATTATAAAAACGGATGCCGTTGCGGGTGTGCACGCGGGAGGCGTTTTCCAGCCCCGGCGTTCTGGCTTCCGACGGCGGAGGGGGCGTGGTCCGTTCGTGCACAATGACCGTCCGCGAGGCGGTGCAACCGGTCAAAAAGAGACCCAGCAAAAGTCCCCATCCCAAAAGCTTGCGCATATGCCCTCCTTTATTTTTTGGTTTCAGGGTTCAAAGGAACTCCCAAGTCTGACTCCCGGTCACCCGGAACGCCATATCCTATTTTCGGCTGTTTTTCCCTTTTCCTAAGCCCGATTTGACCCAAGAGGGAAACAACGGGCAATAAAAAAAGCGCCCGTGCGGGCGCTTTTTTATTCGGAAAAATCCGGCCTAATTGTCGTCTTCCTTTTTTCCCCGGTCCCGGCGGCGGTCATCATCGTCTTCGCCATCCTCCCAATCCCGGTATTTTTTCGATTCCAGCCGCCGTTTGGCCTCCCGCGCCTCCCGGTGGTTCGGAACGGCGACCAAGGCCAGTTCGTAATGGGAGCGGGCCTCCCGGTACTTTCTTTGTTTTTCGTACACCCAGCCGATTTTGTATTCCACCCGCGCGACCCAGGCCGGCTCGGAACGCAGTTCCAGGACGATGCGGTAATGTTTCAAACAGGGGTCGTACTCCCGCAGTTCACGATAGCACTCTGCCAAATAATAGTGAGCCTCCCAGTTGGAACGGTCTTTGGCAATCGCCAGTTCGAACTGGACAATCGCCTTGCGGTAGTGAGCGCGTTCGTAAAAACGAATCCCGTTGCGGGTGTGCACGCGGGAGGCGCGAATTTGCCCGGGCGGCTCGCTTTCCGCCACGACCACCGTGCGGTAGCCGCCGCAGCCGCCCAACGCTGCGAGGGCGGCAAAAATTAGTACCAACCAAAGCATCCTGCGCATAGGTCCTCCTTTTCTTTGGCTTTCGTTTGGTTTACGGGAAGAATCGTAGATGCTTGTAACTTTGATACCTCCAGCCATATAGACCCGTTCCCGGCCAAGTTCATTTTTTTCGGACTTTCCGGCCGGCAAAACGTTTCAGCTCGGCAATTAAGCGCTCGATGTCACGAGGTGTGTTGTAAAAGTTGGCCGAGACCCGCACGCCTCCTTCCCGCAAGCTGACGATGATTTTTTTGATTCTCAAATAGCGCACCAGCTCCTCGACTTTCGGGTGGGTGAAGGAAAGAATCGAGGAGCGGTGGGGCTCTTCCAGCGAGCCGCGCAAATGATAGGGAGAGTCGGACAGATAATCAATCAACAAATCGAGCAGGGTTTTGTTGTAACGCTCGATTTTGGCAATGCCGACTTTGTGCAGAAGCGCCAGCGACCAGTAAAAGTGGCGGATGGCCTGATGCGGATAGGAGCCGATCTCGAAGCGGCGGGCGGAATCGAACGGCTTTAAATCTTTCTTCCACAAATCCGACCAGTCCAGTTTCCAGTCCACCCCCATCCAGCTGAAATAGGTGGGCCGAAGCTTTTCCAAAAGGGTTTTTGAGCAATAAAAAAAGCCGGTTCCCCCGGCGGAAAGGAGCCATTTCTGCCCGCTGGCGGCCAAAAAGTCCACGCCAGTTTGGTGCACGTCCAGCAATTGATTGCCGACTCCCTGAATGCCGTCCACCACCAAGAGCGTCCCATTATGACGGCAAACTTCGGAAAAGGCGGCCAAGTCATGTTTGTATCCGTTGAAAAACTGCACGTAGGAGGTCAAAAACACCTTGGTCTGCGGCGTTAGACCCACCGCCAGCTCTTCCGGCGTCAGGTAGCCCTTCTCGGTTTTTAAATAGCGGGTGGTTACCCCCTTCTGCTCCAGCAACTTCAGGGCATACACGCCGGCCGGGAATTCCAGTTCGGAAACCACCGCCTCGTCTCCCGGTTTTAAGTCCAGCCCGGAGATGCAGACGTTCAACCCGTGGGAGGTACTGGGGCAAAAACCGATTTCCTCCGGGTCGGCGCCAATCAGCCGGGCGCACATTTTACGGATTTCCTCCAGCATCCGGAACGTTTCCTCGTCGAAACGGGTATCCCCCGCCAGCCAACGCTTATCAAACTCCGCCAGTTTCTTTTTGACAAATAGGGACAGCGGCCCGACGGAGGCGGTGTTTAAGTAGATATTCGTAAGCGGGAAATGCCGCCTATAGGCGGCCATCGACTTCGTTCGCCTGGAAAGAGGGGCGCTCATACCCCATACGCTTTCTGTATCCCCCACAAGGATACGCTCATGGCCGCGAAAATCCAAAGAAGCGTGAAGAATAGATATCCCCAGTCGAAATTGTACCGGCCGCCCAAAAGAACGGCCAGCGGCAAAAACCCCAGAAGAAAAATCACGGCCGTGGCGGCCAGCGCGGTCACCAAAGAGGAGGAGAACAGCTCCGGCCGGAATTGAAAGTAGATCCCGGCGGGAATCAAATCGCAAAACAAAAGACACCATAGAAAGCGGAAAAGCCCCTCCCCCAAAAAGAGGCCGCCGGGGGCGTTTTTCAGCTTACTGCCAAAGGGAAATTTTTTCTCCAGCCAGATCGAAAGGAGGGCGATTCCCAAAAGCGGGGGGATGGGCAGCACCAGCGAGCGCGAAAAAAGAAGGAAGTTTTCCAGTTTAGCTTCTCCCGTTCACTTTTGCCGTCACAACCGGCAAGTATAGGCACGAATTGCCGCTTGTCAAAACTTCCCCGCTCGGATAGATTGCCCATTCCTTATGGCGAGGCCGCCTCTCCCCGTTGTAATCGCTCTTTCGGCCCAGTTGCTTCTGGCCTCCGGCACCTTTTTGGTGGCCAAATTTGCCCTGTTGGAATTACCGGTCATTGATCTGGCGACCGCCCGCTTTGTTCTTTCCGCCCTCTTTCTTCTGGTTTTGACCCTTCTATCCGGAAACATGCGCCGGATTGAAAGGGAGGATTACAAGGGGTTTTTCCTTCTGGGGCTGCTCGGAATTCCCATCAACCAGGGGCTTTTTCTCTGGGGGCTTTCCTACACCAGCCCCACCCATGCCGCCCTTTTGTACTCCACGTTACCCGTTTCGGTTTTCCTGATTGCGCATTTTTACCTGAAGGAGGAGTTTCGCTGGCAAAAGGTCTTCGGCATTGCCCTGGCCTTTTTAGGCGTTCTCTACATCATGCTGGAAAAGGGGCTGAAATTTGAGACCCGATACCTCTTTGGCGATTTTCTAATACTGCTTGCCGTTTTTGCCTGGGCCGCCTATACCGTGATGGGGAAGCCGTATCTGTCCAAATACGGCCCCCCCTTTCTGACGTTTGCCGCCGTGGCCATCGGCACCCTTCTTTCCCTCCCGTTTGGCATCGTGCCGGCTCTGCAATACGATTGGGGTTCGGTTTCCACCAAAGCTCTGCTCTCGCTCGGTTACATCGCCTTTTTGACCTCTGGAATCGCCTATATTCTCTGGTACTATGCCCTCTCGAAAATGGAGGCCTCTCGGGTGGCGGTGGTGAACAACTTTCAGCCGGTGGTGACGGCTCTTTTCTCGTTTGCTTTTTACGGCGAGCGTTTTTCGTTGGGATTCGTGCTTGCCGGCATCGTGGTTTTAATCGGCGTTTTGCTGGTGGAGGTGGCGTGATGAAAAAACTTTCCGTAAAGACGGCGCGGGCGCTGAAAAGAAGATTCTCCGCCGTTCCCTTTATATCCAACCTTAAAATGAAGTTGGGAACGGTCGGCGCCGGTGCGGCCCGCGTCTCGATTGACTTTGAACGCCGACTGGGACAGGTGCACGGCTTTATGCACGGCGGGGTTTTGGCTTCCCTTGCCGACACGGCCGCCACCTACGCCGCCAACACGCTGCTTTACCCCGAGCGGGATGCCATCACGGTCGAGCTGAAAATCAACTATATCGCCCCGCTCATCACGAAGAAGGCATACGCGGAGGCGGTTATTTTGCATTCCGGCGGCAAGACCTCGATTGCCGAAGTGAAGGTCTTTGACTCCAACAAGAAACTCTGCGCGGTGGCTTTGATTACCAATCTGATTTTGCCGCGGGGAGAGATTAAAAAAGAAAGGAGGTAGTATGGCTGGTGGGGCGCATGTGGCGATTCACGCGGCGGCCGCGGCCGCCCTAGCCCAAGCCACAAAGGCGATGGGGGGAATCGTCAAAGTGGAACCGGAGGTTTTTATGCAGCTTTTGGGAAAGGCGGATTCCCCCTGGGTGGTCGGCGCCAAGGGGAGCTTTTTCGGTCCTAAGTTCAAGTATTTGGCCAGTCTTAAGGGGTTTTTCTTCTATACCGAGTCGTCTTCGGCATTGGCCTTGGGAAACGCCGAGCTGATTTGGGCCGAAAAAATCTGGATTCCCGGGTAGGGTCGAATGCCCGAACTTTCCCGCATTCTTGAAACGGTGCTCTATGCCGTCGATATGGACGCTGCAGAGAAATTTTACTCGGATGTGCTGGCACTTCCACTTTTGACCAAGGAGCCGGGTCGAAGCTTGGCCTATACGGTCGGAGTCGATATGCTTTTGATTTTCTACGCGCCGGAATCGCTCAAGAAAACCAACCTGCCGCCGCACGGGACGAACGGCCCGGGGCATATCGCTTTTGAAATTGATAAAAATGAGTACGAGGTCTGGAAAAATTATTTGGCGGAAAAGAAGGTTATAATTGAAAAAGAGGTCACCTGGAAAAGCTCCGCCCGCTCACTTTATTTCCGTGACCCTTCCGGCAACGTTTTGGAAATCGCCACGCCCGGGGTCTGGAAAGCGGTCAAGTAGCGTCCAGCTTGCCAAACAGGCCGTTTTGGGTATCTTTTTGGCTGGGAGAAATGCGAAAATGAGCTTGGTGCCGTCCTATATCGAAAGCTTGCGCCCGTACGTTGCAGGCAAATCGATAGAGGAAATCAAGCGGACCTACGGGCTTTCGCGCGTCATCAAGCTGGCCTCCAACGAAAACCCGTTGGGGCCTTCTCCCAAGGCGTTGGATGAGGTCAAAAAGTCGCTTTCCGGTTCGCATCTGTATCCGGACGGCGGTTTGTGTCTGCGGACGGTCTTGGCGGAGCGGTTCGGTTTGAAGCTGGAAAACGTCATCGCCGGGGCCGGTTCGGAGGGGATCATGTCCAACATCATCCGCACCTTTTTGGCCGACCGGGATGAAGTTTTGACCGCCGAGCACACTTTTCTCGGTTTTATGGTTTTGGCCCGCTCGCGGGGAGTCAAGGTTAACACAGTTCCTTTGACCGGTGATTGGCGGTTCGATTTAGCGGCCATGGCGGAAAGAATAAACGAAAACACCAAGATTCTATATTTGGCCAACCCGAACAACCCCACCGGCACCATTTTCACCCGTACTGAATTCGAGGCCTTCTTGAAGAAAGTTTCGGAGCGGCTTTTGGTCATTTTGGACGAGGCGTACTTTGAGTTTGCCGGGGAAAATCGGAACTATCCCGACTCGATGGCCTATCGCCACGACAATGTGATAACTTTGCGCACCTTTTCCAAAGCATACGGGCTGGCCGGTTTCCGCATCGGCTACGGGTTTGCCCACGGGGAATTGATAAGAAACCTGCTCAAAGTCAAGCTGCCCTTCGAGCCCTCTCATGCGGCCCAGGCAGCCGGTTTGGGGGCCTTGGAGGATTCCGAATTTCTCGAAAAGACCTTGGAAAACAACCGCAAAGGGCGGAAGTTTTTGTTTGGATCGCTATCCGAGCTCGGTTTCCAGGTGATTCCGTCCGATGCAAATTTTGTTTTGGTCTTGCTACCCGGCGCGGAGATGGCACAAAATCTATTCCAAACCTTGCTCACGAAGGGGATCATCGTCCGGCCGCAGGAGGCCTCCGATCTGCCGCAGGGAATCCGTATTTCGGTCGGGACGGAAGAGGAGAATCAAGTTTTGATTGAAGCGTTGGAAAAAATTCTGAAAGCCCAGCCGGCTTTGGTCGGCAGTTAGGAGGTCGAATGGCCAAAGGGCAGGAAAGCACCGAGAAAATCCAGACCGCACAGGATTTTTTGCCCATCAACGGGATTGATCACCTCGAATTCTACGTCGGCAACGCCAAACAATCCCAGTTTTTTTTCCGCAACGTGCTCGGTTTTTCACTCGTTGCCTACGCCGGCCTGGAAACCGGCGTGCGGGACCGGGCCTCCTATGTTCTGGAGCAAGGGAAAATCCGTTTCGTTTTAACCACGCCCCTGCAGCCGGAACACCCCATTTCCGAGCATATCAAACTGCATGGGGACGGCGTCAAAGACATCGCTCTGTGGGTGGATGACGCCGAGCGGGCGTTTGCCGAGACAACCAAGCGGGGGGCGCGGGCGGCTTATGAACCGGTTGTCTTGAAAGACGAATTCGGCGAGGTGAAAAAATCGGCCATTTTCACCTACGGCGAGACTTTTCACAGTTTTGTGGAACGGAAAAACTATAAGGGGGCGTTCTTGCCCGGCTACAAACCGGTTCCCCAACCGGATAAACTGGCTCATCCGGTTGGGCTGAAGATTGTTGACCACGTGGTGGGGAATGTTGGCTGGAACGAGATGAACAAATTCGTCGATTTCTATGAGCGGATCATGGGATTCCGGCTCTTCAAGCATTTCGACGACAAGGATATCTCCACGGAATATTCGGCCTTGATGTCCAAGGTGGTGACCAACGGCAACGGGAGAATCAAATTTCCCATCAACGAGCCGGCGGAGGGGAAGAGAAAATCCCAAATCGAGGAATATCTGGACTACTACAAGACCCCTGGCGTGCAGCATATCGCCATGGCCACGGACAACATCATCGACACCGTGACCAAGCTGACCGCGCAGGGGCTCGATTTTCTTTATGTTCCCACCAGCTACTACGAAGATTTGCAAAAGCGGGTGGGAAGAATCGACGAGCCGGTGGACCAATTGGCAAAGTTGGGAATTCTGGTTGACCGGGACGACGAAGGATATTTGCTGCAGATTTTCACCAAGCCAGTGGAGGACCGTCCCACCCTCTTTTTTGAAGTGATACAGCGCAAGGGTTCCAAAAGTTTCGGCAAAGGGAACTTCAAGGCGCTTTTTGAGTCAATCGAGCGGGAGCAGGCCCGCCGCGGAAATTTATAAATGCGGCTGGTTACCTTTGAGGTAGCCACCCCGGTCGGCCGCAAACGCCGCTTGGGCGCCCAGACGGATAAGGGGATCGTCGACTTGAACTTCGCCTGCGCCTATCAGCTTAAAAAAGCGGGACAGGCCCAGCCGTATCGCTTGGCCGATGCGTTTGTGCCGGCCGATATGCTTTCCTTTCTGCGAGGGGAGAAAAATTCGATGCTTAGAGCCCAGGAGGCCCTTGCCGCCTTGAAAGCAGATTTGGAGTCGGGAAAAATCTCCGTTGGCGAAGAAGGGGAACGGTTGTTTTATCGTCCGGAGGAAGTGAAATCGAAAGCCCCGTTGCCCAACCCGACTTCCCTGCGGGATTTTTATACCTTCGAGCAACACGTCAAAAAAGCGTTTGAACTGCGCGGCGAGCCGGTGCCGCCGGAGTGGTACGAAATGCCCGTCTATTACAAAGGGAGCCACCAGTCCATTATCGGGCCGGAGGAGGAGGTCACCTGGCCCAGCTTCACAGAAAAATTCGACTACGAGCTGGAGCTGGCCTGCGTCATCGGCAAGAAGGGGAAAAACATTCCGGAGGAGCGGGCGGCTGACTTCATCGCCGGTTTTACGGTGATGAACGATTTTTCGGCCCGGGATGTTCAAAAAAAAGAAATGAAAATCCGGCTCGGCCCGGCCAAGGGGAAGGATTTTGCCACCGCCTTGGGGCCCGCTCTGGTTACGCCGGATGAAGTCGGCAATCCGCACCGGCTAAAAATGACTGCCCGGATTAACGGCGAGGTTTGGTCGGAAGGAAATTCCGGAAAGATGCATTATTCATTTTCACAGATGATCGCCTTCGCTTCCAAGGAGGAAACGCTTTATCCCGGCGACGTTTTGGGCTCCGGCGCGGTCGGCAGCGGCTGTGGGTTAGAACTGGACCGCTGGGTCAAACCGGGGGACGTTATCGAGCTGGAAATCGAAAAAATTGGTATATTGCGGAATCGAGTGGTAAAAAAATAAAGAGGTTGCAAACTTCAGGCGGTATCGAAAGGAGCAAGTCATGAATTACCCATTGAAAAAAGGAAAAGCCGCCCAGCAGGCCCACGTGGGGCTGCCGGAAGGGACGTTTGAAGAAGAGCACGGCCGCAAGGGGTTTTACGGCAAGTCGGCCCATCTCTATCACACCCATCCGCCGACCGCTTGGATTCGTTTTGAAGGAAAACTGCGTCCCCACTGTTTGGATTTGAACAAGCTGGAGCCGGCCGACCAGAAAAGCGCCAAAGGGGAGCCAGTCGCCTTTATGGGGAACAACGACATTATCCTCTACGTTTCCCGCCGCACAGAGCCGATGCCGTTTTACCGGCGCAACGCGGACGGGGATGAGCTCTGGTTCGTGCATCGCGGCAAGGGGCGCTTGGAGTCCGATTTCGGACCTTTGGATTTTGAGCCGGGAGATTACCTCATCGTCCCCCGTTCGGTCACCCACCGCATCGTTCCCCAAACGAAGGATAATTTCTTTTTGGTAATGGAGTCGAAAACTGAATTTGAAGAGCCGGAAAAGGGGCTTTTGGGACAGCATGCCCTCTACGACCCGGCCGTCGTTACCACCCCCGAACCGCAGCCGATTAACGAGGAGCGGGAATGGGAAGTGCGCGTCAAGGCGGACGGGGAGTACTCCTCCCTTTTCTATCCCTTCAACCCGCTGGACGTGGTGGGTTGGAAGGGGGATTTGACCGTATGGAAAATCAATATGCGGGACATCCGGCCGATTATGAGCCACCGAGCGCATCTGCCCCCCTCGGCCCACACCACCTTCGTCACCCAAGGGGCGGTGGTCTGCTCCTTTCTGCCCCGCCCCTTAGAGCAGGATCCGGAAGCGGTGAAGGTGCCGTTTTTCCACCGGAATACTGACTACGACGAGGTGATTTTCTACCACGAGGGGAATTTCTTTTCCCGGCACAACATTTACGCCGGGATGCTGACCTTGCACCCGCGCGGCATCCACCACGGTCCCCATCCGCAGGCCCGCTTGGCGCAGGCGACCAAAACAGAAACGGATGAATATGCCGTGATGTTAGACGGCTTGAACCCCTTGCATCTGACCCCCGCGGGTGAAGCGGTGGACTGGAAGGAATACTGGAAGTCCTGGCTGGAGGATGTGAAAAAGCCGGCTCCCCACCGTCCGGCCGAAGCGGTCAAAGCGGCCGCCACGGCGATGGCCAAGACGGGAAAAACCCCGGGGAACAGCAAAAAGCCGGTGGGAGCCAAAAAGGGGTGATTATAGACCCCAAGGCCAACGACCCAAAAAACATCTATAAGTTGATGATTGGGTCGATTGTTCCCCGGCCCATCGCCTTTGTCTCCACCCAAAACTCGGAGGGGGCCACGAACTTGGCCCCCTTTTCCTTTTTCAACGGCGTTTCCGGCAATCCCCCCGCGGTGTTGTTTTGCCCGCTCGTCCGCGCCTCGGACAGCAAGACCAAAGACACCCTGCGGAACATCACCGCCACCCGTGAATTCGTGGTGAACGTTGTCACCGAAGCGATCGCTGAAAAGATGAATTTGACTTCGGCTGAATTTCCGCCGGAGATAAGCGAGTTTGCCGAGTCGGGCCTGACCCCCGTTCCCTCGCAAAAAGTAAAACCGCCCCGGGTCAAAGAATCCCCCATCAATATGGAATGCAAACTGCTCCAAATGGTCACGGTGGGAACCGGACCTTTGGGCGGCACGGTGGTTATCGGCGAAGTGGTTTTGTTTCACGTAGCCGATGAACTGTTCGACAATTTCCGCATCGACTTGAAAAAGCTGGCCCCCATCGGCCGCCTGGCCGGTTCTTCCTACTGCCGGGTAACGGACATCTTTGACCTCGTCCGTCCCAAAACGGGGGAAATAAAACCGAACGGTTAGGCATCCCGAAAACCCGGAGTTTTCCGGCTGGTTGACATTTAGTTGGGAACGAATTTAATTCCCGCAGTATAAATGAATGTTGGAGGAACATTTTTGAAACCTGCAATGTTTTCTCTATCTCATAAAGGAGGTGAAAAAATGACTAAAAAAGTCTTAACCGCAGCGCTCTTTGTCATTCTGGCAATCGGTCTCGTTTGGGCCGGCGATAAAAAAGCCGCCGGCAACGCTCAAATGGAGCAAATGAAAGCCGAGATGATGAAGTGCGCGGTTTGTAAGAACGTGGCCATGCACATGGACGAAATCGGCCCAATGGGCATGGAAGCGGCCAAGCTCAATGACGGTCTGGCTATCCGCCACTGGGTGAAGAGCAGCGACGCCGCAAAAGTTGCGGCCTTCCACGCCGCCTGCAACGCCGCCAACAAGGCGGGCGAAGCCACGCTTGGCTGGAGCGATGAACAGGCGAAAACCGACCTGTGCCAGTTCTGCCAGGATATGCGCACGGCAATGAAGGCTGGCGCGCATATGAGCTACGGGGACACCAAAAACGGGAGCGTGATGGTTTTAACCTCTTCCGACCCCGGCGTTCAGACCCAGCTTACCACCCTCCACGAGAAGTGCGCGATGATGGCCGCCTCGATGGAAACCCCGGCTGCTGGTGCCAAAACCACGGCCAAGAAATACTAATCCGATTACACCCAAAAGCCCTCCGCCGAGGAGGGCTTTTTTTATTTGAATCGTTGACAATTACTTTGGAACGATTTTAATTCCACCCGTATAAATGACTGTTGGAGGAACTTTTTTGACGTACGCGATGTTTTTCAATCCCATAAGGAGGTGAAAATAATGACCAAAAAAGTCATACTGTCAGCGCTCTTTGTCGTTTTGGCTTTCGCTCTGGTTTGGGCCGGGGATGCCAAAAAAGGGACGATGGACCCCAAGATGATGGAGCAATTCAAAGCCGAAGCGATGAAGTGCGCGGTCTGTAAAAATATGGTCGGCTCGATGGAGCAGTTGATGCCGGTAACGAAAATGGAAGTGATAAAGCTGGACAACGGAATGGCGATGACCGGCACGATCACCGACCCCAAGCTGGTGGCCACCTACCACGGGCTTTGTGATAAGTGGAGCGCGGGCTTTGCAACGGCTGTGCAAATGACCGACGACCAAGCCAAAACCGACCTGTGCGAGCATTGCCGGAGTATGCGCGGTGTGGTGAAAGCCGGGGCGCAGGCAAGCTACGGCAAGACCGAAACCGGCGATTTGCTGGTGTTTTCGTCCAGCGACCCTGCCGTTCAGGCCAAGATATCGGACTTTCACGCGCTGTGCGTGACGATGATGGCTGAGATGGATGGTTCGAAGGAAATCAAGCCGGCCACGACGGAGAAAAAGAAATACTAATAGGGGTTTGCCCCAAAAAAGCCCTCCGCCGAGGAGGGCTTTTTTTTATTTATCGTCTTACTACTTTAACAGCGTATATCTTTCGTAAAGGAATGAACCGGTGAAGAGAAGGATTTTTATCAGCTTGTTTTTGCCTCTATTCTTTTTTGGTTTTGTAAATGCGTCTGACGGGATAACAGCGATAGATGAGGAGCCAGTCGTTTTGAAGAAGGTTGAGGCAATTTATCCTAAAGAGGCCTATGAAGAGAAAATCGAAGGTCAGGTTGTCGTGGCTGTTCGAGTCGGAGATACAGGTGTTGTGGAAACTGCAAGGGTAGTTAAATGTGAAAACGAGATTTTTAACAAGGCGGCTGTGGAAGCGGCGAAGCAATGGCTTTTTAAACCCGTCATTCAAAATGAAAAACCGATAAAATTTTGGTATAACATTCCGATGGCTTTTTATTTGTGGAAAAAAACGTACTTGAACGCTAATACAAAACCTAATATTGAAAGCCCTAAGGATTCGGTTTCTATTAGTAAGACGAAGGAACAGAATGAGGCTGGGGTACGTATAGATATACCTATGGATCTCACCCTCGATACGACTGCCATAGTTTTTGCTAAGCCTCCCTTTGATGAAAAACCGATTTTAATTCAGAGAATCGAACCCGAGTATCCGGCGATTGCCCGAATAAATAAGATTTGGGGTCGTGTGGTTTTGGGGTTGTTGGTTGATTCGGTCGGCCGTGTAGAAAAGAATATTATTTTGGAAGGCTCCAATGAGATTTTTTATGAATCTGCTATAACAGCTACAAAACAATACTTTTTTAAACCCGCGATTTACAACCAGAAACCGACAAAGGCTTGGTATATCGACTCGGTTATTTTTAGAGTGGAGTAGCTTTAATCCAGTTTTTACTAATCCCCAATCACTAATCCCTGTCTTAAACTGGGCGGGAGAGGACTCGAACCTCTGACCTTCTGCGTGTAAGGCAGACGCTCTAACCAACTGAGCTAACCGCCCGTTTGCCCCCAATATAACCTTCTTTGACAAAAACGGAAATCGGCTCTAATTTCGCACTGTGGAATCAAAGCCAGCGCCCCTCGTTTCCGTCTCCGGCATACGCGGCATCGTAGGCGAATCGCTGACGCCGGAGATTATAACCACCTACACTTCCGCTTTCGCCCGGTTGGTCAAAAAAGGAACGGTGGCCGTCGGGCGGGATACCCGCCCTTCGGGTGTGGCCATCGAAAATCTGGTGGTCGACAACCTGATGGCGGCGGGAATCGATGTTTTGATGCTAGGAATCGTGCCGACGCCCACCCTCGAAATGGCCATTTTGGAGAAAAAACTGGCCGGCGGGGTTATGGTCACTGCCAGCCATAACCCGGCGGAATGGAACGCGCTCAAATTCTTTGGGCCGGAAAGCACTTTTTTAAATCCGCAACAGGTGGAAAAGTTAAAAAAATTGACAAAAACGTCACGGGTTCGAAAGGGTTCCGGCAAACAAGGAAAAAAGGCAAGCTGGGAAGGGGCGGTGGAAGCGCATATCGAGAAAATTTTGGCTCTCGGATTGGTGAAAAAAGAAAAAATCGCCGCCCGACGTTTCAAAATTGCCATTGATTGCGTCAATGGGGCCGGATACTACGCTCTGCCGTTGCTTTTGAAACGGATGGGATGTGAAGTTGCCGCTATCAACACAACCCCGGACGGCCGTTTTCCCCATAATCCGGAGCCGGTGCCGGAAAATCTGGGCCAGTTGGAAGCAAAAGTCCGTGAATTGGACGCCGAACTGGGTATGGCAACCGATCCGGATGCCGACCGGCTGGCTTTGGTTTCGGAGGCGGGCAAAGCAATTGGAGAAGAATACACTTTGGCTTTGGCGGTCGATTATGTTTTGTCCCAAACGCCCGGGCCGGTGGCTGTGAATCTGTCCACTTCGCAAATGAACGACGAGGTTGCCAAGAAATACGGTCAAAAATGCTACCGTACGCCGGTTGGGGAAGCGCATGTGGCCTTGGCTTTGAAAAAATACCGCGGCGTTATCGGCGGCGAAGGGAACGGGGGCGTGATCCTGCCCCAACTGCATCCGGGGCGGGATGCCTTGGTGGGGGCGGCTTTGGTGCTTTCGCATCTGGCCGAAAGCGGCAGAACGCTGGCGCAGGCGGTTGACGCTCTCCCCCGCTTTAGCTTTATTAAGGCCAAGGGAACTTTAACCCCCAAGTCGGATATAAAGGGGAAACTGGTGAAAATTGAAAAATTGCATCGAAAGGGCCGAAAAGATAAAAGAGACGGGCTGTGGCTCGGCTTTCCGGAGGGCTGGTTTCAGGTGCGGCTTTCCAACACCGAGCCGATTTGGCGGCTGGCGGTCGAAGGCCGGCCGGATTGGGCGGAAACCAAGGCCCGGGAACTTAAAAAACTGTTAACCGGTTAGGGAAAACACTTATGTGCGGCATTGTGGCTTACGTGGGGGAGAAAAAGGCGCTCCCGATTTTGATGGAAGGGATTCACCGGCTGGAATACCGGGGGTACGATTCGGCCGGCGTCGCCTTTTTGGAAAAGGGAAAGCTCGTCATCAAAAAAGCGGCCGGCAAAATCGCCGTTCTGGACAAAATTTTGGAAGGGAACAACTTTTCCTCCAGCATCGGTTTTGCCCACACCCGCTGGGCCACCCACGGGGAGCCGAACGATTCCAACGCCCATCCCCATACCGACTGCAAGGGAAAGCTGGCCCTGATTCACAACGGCATCATCGAAAACTATAAAACTCTGCGGGAGGTTCTGGCGGAAAAGGGGCATATCTTCCGCACGGAAACGGACACGGAAGTTCTGGCGCATCTGATTGAAGAAAACTACGACGGGGATTTGCTGGACGCCGTGCGGGAAGCCTTGACCAAAGTGGAGGGAACCTACGGCATTGCCGTTCTGCACGAGGATTGCCCGGATGAAATCATCGCCGCGCGGCGGGGTTCCCCCATTCTAATCGCCCGCGGGGAAAAGGAAAACTTCGTCGCCTCGGATGCCGCCGCCGTTTTGCGCCACACCAACCAGGTGGTTTATCTCGAAGACAAAGAGGTGGCCCGGGTGCGCAAGGACGGTTTCTCCGTTTCCACCATAAACAAAGTGGAAGTGACCCCCAAGCTGGAAGAAATCTCCTGGAGCTTGGAGGAGGCGGAAAAAGAGGGGTTTTCCCATTTTATGCAAAAGGAGATTTTCGAGCAGCCGACCACGCTGGAAAACTGTTTGCGCGGGCGCTTGAACTTTACCGACGGCACCGCGCGGCTTTCCGGCTTGCATCTTTCCCCGCAAGAGCTGGCGGATATAGACCGGATCATCATCACCGCCTGCGGCACCTCCTGGCATTCCGCCTTGGTCGGCGAATATATGCTGGAGGAAATCGCCCGCATCCCGGTGGAGGTGGAATACGCCTCCGAGTTCCGCTACCGCTCGCCGGTGGTGAATCCCGGAACCATCGTTTTCGCCATTTCCCAATCGGGGGAGACGGCGGATACGTCGGCTGCGCAGCGGGAAGCCAAAAGCCGGGGGGCGAAGGTCTTGGCCATCTGCAACGTGGTCGGCTCCACGATAGCCCGCGAGGCCTCCGGCGGTCTCTATATCCACGCCGGGCCGGAAATCGGGGTTGCTTCCACCAAGGCCTTCACCGGGCAGGTGATGACTTTGGCCTTGATTACCCTGCTTTTGGGGCGCATCCGCACAATGTCCCTGGAGCGGGGGCGGGAATTTATCATCGAGCTCAACAAGATCCCCGCTCTGGTTCAAAAGATCCTCGGAACGGAGGACCAGCTTAAAAAGCTGGCGGAAAAATACCACACCAAGGAGCATTTTCTTTACTTGGGTCGGGGCATCAACTTCCCGGTGGCCTTGGAAGGGGCTTTGAAGCTGAAGGAGATTTCCTACATCCACGCCGAAGGGTATCCGGCGGCGGAAATGAAGCACGGCCCGATTGCCCTGATTGACGAAAACATGCCGGTGGTGGTGATTGCCCTGAAAGACCCGATTTACGACAAGGTGGTCTCCAACATTCAGGAAATAAAAGCCCGCCGGGGGCAGGTGATTGCCGTTGCGACCGAAGGGGATACGGAGATTGCCCGTCTGGCCGACCATGTGATTTACATTCCCCCGACTTTGCCGGTTTTGACCCCGATGCTTTCGGTTATTCCGCTCCAGCTTCTGGCCTACCACATCGCCGTTTTGCGCGGCTGCAACGTGGACCAGCCCAGAAATCTGGCGAAAAGCGTCACGGTGGAATAAAGGCGGTTCACGAGCCGCTTCCCGCTCTAAAATCTTTCTTCCCATTTGCCGATACACTTAGTATGGAAAAAACCTACAATGCAGGGGCGGCGATCGGCATTATGGGGGGCGCTTTGGGATCGGTCATCTGGCTTTTTATCACCGGGCTGGCGACCAATTCCCCATTTTTCGCGTTCGTTCCCACAATCTGCGGCCTGGCGGGGGGGTTTTTTGCCCTCTTTCTCTTGACCCGCAAGCCGGAACGGCGCCAGCTCATCGCCGGCGGGGTCATCCTCTGGCTGGTGGTAATTAACTTCATTTTTGGCAATCTGCTTTTTGACCGGATTCCCCCGACCGTCTGGGGAATGTCCACCGGCAAGGAAATGTTCTCCCGGCTGCATCTGAATCTGCTTCTGGTGGCGATGTCCCTTTTCGGCATCTATTTGATGTCCCAGGGATGGCGGAAAAAGCCGGAGACCAAGCCCTTTGACGCGGCGGGCTAATCGTCCGTTCGAAATCCCCGCAACTTTAGAATTCGCAAGCTTTTCCGATAAAAAGAAGGACGGCTTTCCGATTGCGGAAAGCCGCGCGGCAACCTTTGTTGCGGGGAAAAGCGCTTGACGGAAGAAAAAGCGACACTCGAAAAACCGAAAATCGACGAGCTGAAGTTTTTGTTCGGCCTGTTTTCCAAGACCGTGAAGACGGTGATGCTCTACCCGCCGGACAACCCCCTGCCGAAGGAATTCAAGAAAAACTTCTCCGAAAAATTCTGCGCCTTTCTCTCCTCCGGCGGCCCCATCACGCTCGCCGTCAAACCGGGGGAATTCTGGTGCGGGGAGGAAAAGGTTTTCGTGGAGTCCACCCGCGAGGAATCGATTGCCACCCGGATGCACACGGACGGCATCCGCGAAGTAACCTTCGCCGGGGAAACGACGCCGGAGGAGATTCTGGCCTTTCTGGAAACCTTCCGGGAAATCGCGGAGGCGGCCGAGAAAGCGGCCGCGGTGGAAAACGGGGGGGCGGCGGCCGACGACCTGGTGGCCCGGTTGTGGGAAAAGGACTTGCGCCACATCCGCTTTGCTGTGGTGGAAGCCCCTTTTATGCAAACTTTGGACACGACCCCCTTTGAAATCAAAAAAGAGGACACCGGCAAAATCGAGTACAGCGAAATCGCCCTGGAAGAACAAGGAAAGGGGGAGCTTTCCGCGGAAGAGAAAAAAGACGACCGCCAGAGCTTCCAGCCCCAGGTGCGGGCCATCGTGGAGAGCTTGGGAGACCCCCAGAACCTCGAAAAAGAGGAGTTGGAGGGGATTCTGGAGCGGCTCTCCCGCGAGGCGGCTTTCGACTCTTTCGAGATGGCGCTTTTCATCCTGCGGGAGACCCTGTTTTTGGAGACCGACCGGCCGGCTTTCGACGAAACGGTCACGCTTTTGGAAAAACTTTTTGAGGAACAATTGAAGGCCGGCAACTTTTCCGCCTGTTCAAAAATTCTGACGGCGGCCAGCGAAGTGGGGTATTTGATCGGCGAGGAAAACCCGCAGCGTCGGGAGCGGTTGAAAACGCTTTTGGCCCGCGCGGGGGACCGGGCCCGGGTGGCCCTCTTGGTCAAGGCGGTAAATTCCAATCCGGAGGCGTCGGTCAACGACTTTAAAACCTACCTTTCCTTTATGGGCCGGCCGGCCTTCGCCAACATGGTGGCGATGCTGGGGGATCTGGAAAGCTTCGCCTTCCGCCGGGCGGTTTGCGAGGCGTTGGAGGTCAAGGGGAGCGAGGTTTTGGACATCGTCGGCAACGCCGTTTTCGACAAGCGCTGGTTTGTGGTGCGCAACGTCACCGCCGTTTTGGGGAAAATCGGCGGGGAGCGGGCCCTGGATTACTTGAAAAAGCCCTTGGCCCATCCGGACAACCGGGTGAAAAAAGAGGCCCTCTCCGCCTTGGCGCGCATCGGCACCCCCAAGGCGTATCTGCTTTTGGCCGAGGCGTTGAAGGACGCCGACGAAAAGATTCGCATCATGGCGCTGCAGCTTCTCTCCCGCTGCACCACCAAAGAGCTTTTGGCCCCCCTGGCGGCCGGGATGGAGGCCAAGGATTTCGCCCATAAATCCGGGGAGGAGAAAAAGGCCTGGTTTGAAGCAGCCGCGAGAGTCGGACAGGAAGAAGCGGTGCTGCCGTTGGTGAACCGCATCAAGCGTTTTTCCTTCTTCGGCCGGAAGGCGCTGCAGGTCGAAAAGCTTCTGGCCGTCGAGGCTTTGGGCTTTTGCGGCAACGCGGCCGCCTCCTTTTTGACCAATTTGGCCGGCAGCGGCGACAAGGAGATCGCCCGGCGGGCGCAGGAGGCGCTTTCCCGCTCGGGATACGTGACCAAGGAGCGAAAGTGAGAGCCAAACCGGCCGCCGTCAAACCCCCCGCACCCGTTTCGGAAAAGGGGCTTGACCTCAAGCGGGAGTTGGTGAACGGGTTTTTCGTTTTGTTCCGCACGGCCGAACTGTACGCCGCCACTCACCCCTCCTATCAAAAGCAGGCGGAGCATTTTTTTGCCACGGTAAACGGCCTTTTGGAGGGGGAGGGGAACGTCCTCTTGGAAACCCTGGACGGGCATTTGTTCGTCAACGACGCCCGCTTGAAGTTCGATTTCGAGGGGTTTGCCGCCAGCAAGTTCGTGGTGGGGCTTCTGGCCTCCCACAACCTGGGGGGGTTTTCTTTCGAGGCGGGGATTTCCCGCGAAGAGCTGGACCGCTTCGTGGCGCTCTTCAAAAAACCGCCCGAGGAGCTGGACGGGCTCCCGGACCTGCTTGCCCGGGAGCAGATCACCCACATCGTTCCCAAGCAGAAAGCTGAGAAGGAAGACCCCAAAAAGATTGAGAAGCTGGAGGGGTCCCGCGCCGCCGCCCGCAAGACCTTCGCCACGGCCGTTTCCTTGGTGGAGACCACGATGGCCGCGGCGCGCACCGGCAAGGGGGCCAACTTGAACGCCGCCAAGCGGGTGGTGCAGGAGCTGGTGGACCAGATTATGTCCGACGAGGCGGCCTTGATGGAGCTGGCGGCCTTGAAGCATTACGACAACTACACCTACGCCCACTCGGTCAATGTGGCGGTTTTGTCCATTTCACTCGGCGTCCGCCTGGGGCTGGATAAAAAAACTTTGGCCCTTCTCGGATTCGGAGCGCTCTTCCACGACATTGGCAAAGTCAAACTGCCGGCCGATTTGATCAACAAGCCCTCCGAATACAACGAGGAGGACTGGAAACAAATGCGGCGGCATCCCGTTCTGGGGGCCAAGACCGTGATTTTGACCCGCGGCACGGACGAGTACACCGGCCGGGCGGCGGAGATCGCCTTTCTGCACCACGTCAACCAGGACAAGACCGGCTATCCGGTTTTGACGGAAAAACGGGTGCCGGGTGTTTTTCCGATGATCGTCAAGATCTGCGACACTTTCAACGCCCTTTCCTCCGGGCGGATTTATTTTGCCAAGCCGTTTTCCCCGGACGAGGTGATCCAGAAGATGATCGCCGGAATCGGGACCCAGTACGACCCGTTGCTCTTGAAAATCTTCGTCTCCACCGTCGGTGTCTTCCCCATCGGGTCGCTGGTGCTTTTGGACACCGGCGAGGTGGGGATCGTCTATAAAACCAACCCGGAAAACATTTACCGTCCCAAGGTGCGGGTGATTGCCGGTCCCTCCGGCCAAACTTCCGATTTTCAGGTGGTGGACCTGGCGGAGCGGGACCAGAACTCCGGCCAGTTCGTCCGGAACATCAAGCGGTTGCTCAACTCCCACGACTACGGGATTGATTTGAGCAAGTTCCTCTACGTTTAAATTTTCCTAATCAGACCCGCTCGGCCGGGTCGAATAATCTTTGGTGTTCCAAAATTGCATAGCGGTCGGTCATTCCGGCGATGTAGTCGGCGGCGGCCCGCTTTGCTCCCTCCTTTTTCAACCGGGCGCGGGTGCCGGGGGGGAGCAGGTCGGGGTTGCGAACATAAGCGGAAAAGAGGTCGGCAATAATCCGTTTGGCCTTGTCCGCCATTCGCACCAAGCGGTGGTGGCGGTAGAAATTTTCGTTCAAAAAGGCCCGCAGCTCCTTGTTCTCTTTCTTCATCCCTTCCGAAAACCCGAGCGGGCTTTTTGGAGCTTTTCTAACGTCGGTTAAACTCCGGATTTTCCGCTTTTCAATCGCCTCCAGCGAGGTCGTCACCAAGTCGTTCACTTCCCGGTTTATCATCTCCCGCACGACGTGGCTTTGCAGGCGGGCAAAGGGTAGCTGTTTGAATTTCCGGAGGGCGGAGCTTTCCAGATTTTTCCAAACGGGCAAGGTTTTCACCTGCTCCGGGGTCAAAATTCCGGAGGTGAGGCCGTCGTCGACGTCGTGGCAGTTGTAGGCGATTTCATCCGCCAGGTCGACCAGGTCGCATTCCAGCGTGGGCTGCTCCTCGGGGTGAAATTCCTTCGGCACGGGGAGCTTGGTTGCGGTTTTGTGCTTGACGATTCCCTCCCGCACCTCGTAGGTCAAATTCAGCCCCAAAAAATCCGGATATTTCTGTTCCAGCCAGTCCACCACCCGCAGGGACTGGCGGTTGTGGGAGAAGCCGCCGGCCTCGGCGGTCAAATCGTTCAAAATTTCCTCCCCCGTGTGGCCGAAGGGGGTGTGCCCCAAATCGTGCACCAGCGCAATCGCCTCCGCTAAATCCTCGTTCAACCCCATCGCCCTTGCCGCCGAGCGGGCAATTTGGGAAACCTCGATGGTGTGGGTCAGCCGGGTGCGGTATAAATCCCCTTCCAAATTGACGAAGACCTGCGTTTTGTATTCCAGCCGCCGGAAGGCGGTCGAATGGACAATCCGTTCCCGGTCCCGCTGGAAGGGGGAACGGTAGGGATGCTCCGGCTCCGGGTGCATGCGGCCGCGGCTTTGTGCCGAGTGGGCGGCATAGGGCGCCAGGATTTTTTCTTCCGGAAAAATGAGCGGCTTTACCATTTTATTCTTATGCCAAAGCTGTTTTCACCCCCCAGTTCCGGGTGGCTGGTGTAACTGTAGTTAAACTGAAAGAGTTTGTAAAGTGGCAAAAACGGGAGATAATTAGTTGCGATTTTGTAAAAACAAACAAAAAAAATCTCCCCGTGATTCTTTGCTGCTTTTAAATCGGGGGGAGTTTGAAGCGTTTGCGGCGGGCGGCGCCGAGGGGGAGGGCGGGACGCAGGAAGTCATGTTGCTTACCCAAGAGGAAACAGTAGCGACAGACTTGCAGGATAGCGCGGTCGTCGTAATCGCCGGATTTGATGACCATGTACAGCCCGGATTAGATGCGACGGCGACGGATTTTTCTGTCAAGATAGCGAATGACTCGTTCCGGGTCATTTTCGCAAAGGTGGCAGCGTTTGATTTTACCCTGCCTGGGATAGGCGGTTTTTTGCAAATTGGAGTAGATTTTGCCGAAATCCGGGCGCATGAATAGACATACCTCCTTTTTGGCTGCAAAATCGGGGGGATTTTGCACGTAAAATGCAACCTCTCCCCGACCCTCTCCTACAAGGAGAGGGGACAAGAGGTTATTTTAAGGAGAGGGAGGGGCAGAGCGGGAGCTCTGTCCCTCTCGCCTTTCCTTTTTTTGTTTCTTTTTTTTTCGTGCGACGGGTTTTAAAACGGCCGTGAAAGTGGGAGACGGAACCTACTCTGAAACGGGGCTTTATATCCCCGTATGGTGGTCCTCTCCGTACGGCCTGCCTGTTTATTTTGTTCTGCCTTAGGCGCGGCAAGCGCCGCCCAGGCGCGTCTGGTCTAGGTCCGCTTTCCCTTTCAAGGAGAAGCGGCGGTTTAGCTAAGAAAAAGCGGCTGTCCATTCCCCCCGACCATTGAGAGGAAATCAACCCCATAAGGAGATAAAGCCGTGGATTATGGTCGGTACCGGCTTTGGGTCTCCTTTTGGGGTTCGGCCCGGTCACGCCAGAGGCGCCGAGCCGACCCGATGCACGACAGAGATTGGAGACTGGAGATTAGAGATTCGTCCCCACCTCGCAACCCCTGTTAAAGAGGGATGGCGGCTTGGGGGTTAGTCCTCACCACGTCCCTCTACCCTATGGCGGGGGTGCGAAAAAACCTCCGATTTAGGTGTGAATTTGTGACCTCACCCCCTAACCCCCTCTCCGATGCGGAGAGGGGGAAGGGCGTATAGCAATACGCCCCTACAAAGACAAAGAGGGGAAACGGGCAATTCATGAATTGCCCCTACAAAAACAACGACGAACGCGGGCAGGCAGGGGGACAGAAAAATGGAATGGGTGGATGATTTTGGTGGGTGGTTTTGCCGATAATTTGAAAGAGATGCGCAGCTTTGCAAAGAAAATTTCAGTCGTTCTATTTTTCTGCCTTTTGGCATTTCCCCCTTCCGCCTTTTGCCAAGTCGATACGGTCTGGGTACGCTATTATAGCGGGTCGGGAAGCAATTTTGACGATTCCTATACGGTGAAAGTGGATGACAGCGGGAATGTTTACGTTGCCGGCTATATCGGCGGCAGCGGCTCAAGTTGGGCTGTATTAAAGTATAATCGAAATGGCGACCTCGAATGGCTTCGTCAACGCCCAGCTGCCGACGGCTGGTCATTCTACCTTATTTTGGATCCGGCGGGTAATATCTACGTCAGTGGGGGAGACCCCGATTACACGATTATTAAATACGACCCGCAAGGAAATGAAATTTGGGTGGCAAAATACGACGGACCCGCTGGGGGAAGGGATCGGGCTCACTGGATGGTTATCGATAAAGCAAATAATATCTATGTTACGGGAGGCTCGGCCGATTCCAGCGGAGAGCGGGAAACGGCAGTCATAAAATATGACCCCAATGGCAATCAACAATGGGTGGCACGCTACAACAGCCCGCTGAACTTCCAAGATCCGTGCGGCTTCATCGCAGTAGACAACAATAAAAACGTCTACGTTGTCGGCCCGTGCTGCATTGGGGGAGGGGAATTGAACACCATCAAGTACGATTCACTTGGGCAGGAAAAATGGGTCAGGACGTTTAAACTTTGGTCAAACGCGAGCCGAAGTTTGGCGACGAAGATACGGGTTGACGCTTTTGGAAATGTGATAGTCACCGGCGGCAGTACGGACAGCGCCAGTGCGCTCGACTTTGTTACCATTAAATACGATTCCCTTGGCAATACCCTTTGGATGGCACAGGAAAACGGGCCAACATACAGCGAGGATCTGGTGATCGTTCTGGATTTGGACTCCGTTGGAAATGTTTATATAAGCGGATACAGCGGGAACGAAACAGCCACCATCAAATATGATATCAGCGGCAACAAATTGTGGGAACATCGTTACACCGGCCCCACCGGTTCCACCATGCCTTCGGGAATTAAAGTGGATAAAAGAGGGAATGTCTATGTGGCTGGACGTACCATGGGATTTGGATCGAGGCGGGATTTTATGGCGCTCAAACTCGATTCGATGGGAAATGAGCTTTGGGCGGCACACTATGTTGGCCAAGATACTTCTTCTGATGATTTGGCCACGTTTGCAGATTTTGATGAGATGGGGAACGTTTATATAACCGGCAGGTCGGATCGAAACGGCCAATCAGATATTTTGACGCTTAAATATGCCACCCTTCCCGCCCTGAAAGGGGATTTGAATTTGGATGGGGTTTTAACGATGGCCGATGTGGTTTTAATGCTCAATTTTGCCTTTTTGGGAGACCCGTTTGCGGCGGCCCCCTCGGCGGGGGATTTGAACTGCGACGGGAAAATTTCCCCGGCGGATGCCGTGATTATGCTGCAGATTTTCTTTCTTTCGGTTTCGCCGCCCTGTTAGAATAACGGGCACAATATATTGTGCCCCTGCGAAAGACGAAAAAACAAAGACTGGCGAACACGAGGTTCGCCCCTATAAAAACAAAAATGGGCAGGCACGGTGGAATTGCCCCTACGGATAGAAAAAAACCCCGCCTCTTGGGTGGGGTTTTTTGTTGGGTGCAAAAATCTAATCTACTGAAGGGGGCGTTAAAGCCACTTTGGTGGTGGAGCCCAAGTCGGACAAATCGCCGTCGAAGCCGGAGACGTTGCCGACGACCACCATCGTCAAATTTTCCGGTTTTAAGTAGGTTTTGGCGACGCGGAAAACATCCTCAACCGTCACTTTGCGGACGTTGTCCAGGTAATTGTTGAAAAATTTCGGGTCGCGGCCGAAATAGTCCAGCCCCATCAACTGCCCCACCACGGCCCCCGCGGAGGTGAACTGGAAAACGAAACGGTTGATGTAGGCATCTTTGGCCGTTTTCAGCTCCTCTTCTGTCACGGGGGCTTCGCGCATCGCCTTTATCACCGCCAGCATTTCGGCGGCGGCCTTGTGAGTCGTTTCGGTCTTGGTCTGGCAGGTGGCGGCGAAGGTGCCCAAATCGCGCGAGCCGGTGTTGAACTGGGAGCCGACGGAATAGGCAAGACCCAAATCGGAGCGGACGCGGGAGGTCAGCCGCGAGGTGAAGCCGCCGCCCCCCAAAATGTAGTTCATCACGTTTAGGGCGTAGATATCCGGGTTGGTGAAATCCACCCCCAGATGCCCCATTGTCAGATTGGTCTGGTTCAAGTTCGGCTTGTCCACCACGTAGATGCCGGGGGCGGGTTTTTCGGCCACTTTGGGAATTGAAGGAAAGTTTATACTTTTCTTTTCCCATTTGGCAAAGACTTTTTTGATTTTTTCCACCACTTTTTCGGCGTCGAAATCGCCGGAGATTCCCAGCATCACGTTGTTGGGGGCAAAATAGGTCTTGTGCCAGTTAATCAAATCCTCGCGGGTCAGTTTTTTGACCGTTTCCCATTCCAAAATGCGGCCATAGGGGTGGCCGCCATAAATGCGGCTGGTGAATTCGCGGGCCAAGATGGAGCCGGGCTGGTCGTTGCGGCGGCGGATTTGCTCTTTTATCTGGTCTTTGGCCAAATCGAATTTGTCCTGCCGAAATTCGGGGTTCATCAAAACGTCGGCGAAGATTTCCAGCCCGCGGTCGATGTCCTTGGAAAGCACGTTCAGGGAGGCGCTCCCCTGCTCCGTGCCGATGCCGGTTTCCACCGAGCCGGCCATAAACTCCAGCTCGGCGTTCAAGGAATCCGGGCTCAAATTTTTCGTCCCCCCGGTGCGCATCACGGTGCCGCAGAGGCGCGCAAGGCCGGATTTTTCGGCCGGCTCGTAAATTTCACCCGTGCGAATAATGGCCTGCACGTTGAAGACCGGCAGGGCGTGGTCGGGGTACAGATAGAGGGTCATGCCGTTGGCCAAAGTCAGCTTCTTGACTTCCTTGCCGATTTCCGGCACGGTCCAGACCAGGTCGCGGTATTTCAAGGCCTCCAGTTTTTTGGACCCGGGGGAGACCTTCGCCGGGTCTTTTTTGGTTCCGCCTTCGGCGGGGCGGCCGTGCTGGGCGTAGACAAAGCCCGAGGCCAACAGGGCGGCAGAAAGCGTCAGTATCCAGATTTTGGTTTTCAATTTCGGCTCCTTACAGTTTGGCGCTGGGGGATTTTTCCTTGGTAACCAAGGTCACCACCGTGCGGTTGGATTTAGTGAAATATTTTTGGGCCACTCGCATAATGTCATCGGGGGTCACTTTTTTCATGTTCTCAATATTCTGCAGCAAATAGCGCCAGTCGCCGGTGAGGGCGGTCACCTCCACCAAGCCGAAAGCGATGCCGGTGTTGGACGACAAGGATCGAATGAAGTTGGCGTCCAGCTGGTTTTTGACCTTGTCCAGCTCCCACTGCGAAACCGGCTCGGTTTTCAGCCGTTCGAGCTCCTCGTAGACCGCCGCTTCGATTTCCGCCGGGGTGTGGGGGGCGAGGGGGGTCGCCGTTATGTAGAACAAATCGGGATAGCGGGAGGAGGAGTTATCGGCGCTGATATTCACCGCGAGCTTTTTCTCCTCCACGATTTTTTTGTAGAGCCGGCTGGTACGCCCCTGCGATAAAACGGCGGCGGTAACATCCAGAACCTCGTTATCCGGATGGGCAATCTCGCGGGCCATGTAGCCGATGGCCAGTAGGGGGTTGGCTTCAAATTCCACTTCCCCCCGACGCTCCCCTTCTTGCTTGGGCTCGTCCGTAAAGACCGGCCGCGGCGGCTCGGGAAAGGGGGGGATATCCTCGAAGTAGCGGGTCATCATCGCAAAAACTTCCTCGGCACGGACATCCCCGACGATGGCCATAATCGCGTTGTTAGGGGCGTAATACTGCTTGAAGAACGCTTCCACCTCCTCGCGCATCACGGTTTTCAAATCCCCCGGCCAGCCGACCACCGGCCAGCCGTAGGGGTGGGCGGCGAAGGCCAGCGCGTTGAACTGCTCGAACAGCTTGCCGAAGGGCTGGGTGTCCGTCCGCAGCCGCCTTTCCTCAAACACCACGTCCCGCTCGGAGTAGAACTCCCGCAGGACGGGGCTGCGCAGGCGGTCCGATTCCAGCCAGGCCCAGAGCTCCAGCCGGTTGGCGGGCAACGAGACATAGTACTGGGTGCGGTCGTTGCCGGTGGAAGCGTTCAGGCCGGTGCCTCCGTTTTCGAGATAGGTTTCCCAGAGCTCGTCTTTGATGATGTATTTTCTCTGCTGATCCTGCCATTTGGCGATTTCCTCCCGAAGGAATTTGATTTTGGCGGAGTCCCCTCCCCAGAGGACGTTTTGCAGCTTGTTCTGCTCGGCGCGCAAAAGGACGGCCAGGGAGTCGATTTTTTTCATAATCGGGACTTCGGCCTCGTAGTTGGTGGTGCCAATCTGTTTGGTTCCCTTGAAGAGCATGTGCTCCAGAAGGTGGGCTGTGCCGGTGATGCCGGGGCGCTCGTCCACGGAGCCGACTTTGAAGCGCATCATGCAGGAGACCACGGGGGCGGTGTGGTTTTCCACCACCAGCAGTTTGAGCCCGTTTTTCAAGGTTTTTTCCTTGACGTCCAGGGTGACTTTCCCCCATGCAAAGGAAAAAAGCAGGAAAAGGAGGGCCCAGGATAAGGCCGTTACGCGTTTAAACATACATCCTCCAGGGTTGTTTTTGGGCCATAGAATACATCAAAACGAAGGGAAGTATAAATGCGGAAGCGGGCGGTGTAAAGCGGTCATTACACCGGTTTATACGGTGTAATCGGGGCGGGGTTGCGGGGAGCTTGGGGCGTGCGGCCGGCTTGACCGGCAAAATGCGGGGGGTTAGATTGAAGGCATGAAGTTCTTCAAGGCGGTGCTGCTTGCCATCGGGAGAACGATACACCGGATTTCCCCCCGGTTTTCGAAAAAGCTGGAGCCGGGGTATCCTTTTGCCCGGCGGGAGCCGGGCCGGCTGGCGGCTTTTGCAACGAAAACTCCGCGGGTGGCGCTTTTATCCAGCGCGGGGCTGTACTTGGAAAATCAACAACCGTTCCAATACAAGAATTTCTACGGCGATTTTTCGTTCCGGATTTTTCCGGCTGACTTTCCGCTATCCAGTCTACGGCTGACCGAATCGGATTTCGACCGGAGCCGTTTTGAGGCCGACCCGGGGAGTTTGTTTCCGCTGGCGGAGTTGAAAACGGTTGCCGCCGAATTTGGCGGGGGGGCGGCGGCGCATCATTTTTCGCTTTTGGGGTTCTGTTTGAAGCCGAAAAAACTTCTGGAAACGAGCATCCCCTTGATTTTGAAAACCCTCAAAGAGGACGGGACCAATCTTGTGTTCCTCGTTCCGGCCTGCGTGGTGTGTCACGAGGTTTTGCCGCAGGTTGCATCAAAGTTGGAGGAGGCAGGCGTTGCCACCGTAACATTTGCTTTTATTGAGCGGGCGCTGGAAGCGGCCAAGGGACCGCGGACGATTCTTTTCGGCGGGGACTGCGGGCTGCCGTTCGGCGCTTCGGCCGTCGAGACCCGCAAGGAGCTTTTGCAGCTGGCGATTCGGGCGGCCTTCGAGATGAAAACGGCGGGGGAAGTGTGGAGATTTCCTCCCCCCGCTTCGAAAGAGAAATCGGCCAGAAATGCCGCCGCGGTTCGTTAAGGCGACGACTCTCCGGCTTTTGCGGGAACGGCCGATACGGTCGTTCAAAATCGGGCTTTTCAAAAGCGTGACTATTTTTTACGCGGAAGGAGAGGTTTTTGCCACGCAGGGGCACTGCGCGCATATGCACGCACCGCTTTTGACCGGACACTTGGAAGGCAGAGAGCTTACCTGTTCCTGGCACGGGTGGCGGTATGATGTTTCCAACGGGCAATGTTTGACCAACGAGTGGGCGAAGCTGGCAACCTATCCGGTGAAAATCGAAGGGGAGGAGGTTTACGTCGGCCTGCCGGAGGAGGCGGCGGTCGAAAAGCTGGCGGAGGACTGGGAGACGGGGTGAAAGTTCCAGTCCGCGAAAAGTAAAGGAGGTTAAGATGAAAAAACTTTTGTTGATCGCGATGGGCTTCGGACTGGCGGCGAGCGCGGTTTTGGGGCAGGCAAAGGAGGAGAAAAATTACCAAGCCTCCAAGCCGCAGGAAACCAACAAAGCGGAGGTGAGCGTGCCGGACGTGGGAGAAAAGGCGCCGGATTTTCAATTGCCGGTGGCGACCAAGGACACCATTTTTGAGGAGGAGAAAAAGCTTTCCGAATTTCTGGGCAAAGGGCCGGTGGTTCTGGCCTTTTACCCGGCCGACTGGTCGGGGGGCTGCACCAAGGAGGTTTGCACGCTGCGGGACAGTTTTTCGGAATTCGAAAAACTGGGGGCCACCGTCATCGGCATCTCAGGCGATTATGTGTATTCCCACAAGCAATGGGCGGCCCATCATAATCTGCCGTTCTACCTCGCTTCCGACCATTTGGGAAAGGTCTCTGTACAATTTGCCAGCTACAATCCGGAATCGGGGTACAGCAAGCGGACGGTTTATGTCCTCGACAAAAACGGTGTGGTGCGCTACAAAAATCTGGCGTTCAAGGCCGGAAGCGACGAGGATTACAAGGCGTTGAAAGAGGCCGTGGCGGCCGCCAAATAGGAGGAGAGATGCCGAAAATCTGGCCGCTTTTGTATCAGGGATTGGATGAATATCTACTCAAAGTTACGCCCGCGCGGGAGCCGGTGCTTCAAGAAATGGAAGCACTGGCCAAGGAGAAAGATTTTCCCATAATCGGGCCTCTGGTGGGGCGGTTTCTGTACCAGCTGGCGCATTTAACCAAAGCCCGGCGGATTCTGGAACTAGGGAGCGGGTATGGTTATTCCGCTTTCTGGTTTGCGCGGGCCATCGGCGCGCGGGGGCATATTTTCTGCACGGAAGGGGATGCCGAAAACGCCCGGCGGGCGCGGGATTTTTTCAAAAAAGGGAAAATCAAGACGCAGATAGAATACCGCATCGGGGATGCTTTGAAGCTGGCGGCCAAAATACCGGGGAAGTTTGACATCATCTTGTGCGACATTGACAAGTGGGAATACCCGGCCGTGGCGCCGTTTGCCGAAAAGCGGCTGAAAAAAGGGGGCGTTTTGGTCACCGACAACCTGCTTTGGAGCGCGCAGGTTCTGGACGAAAATCCGGACGAGGATACCAAAGGGATTCTGGAGTTCACCAAAAAGTTGTACGCCAGCAGGCATTTTTTCACCACCATACTCCCCCTGCGGGACGGGGTTTCGGTCTCCATCCGGCTTTAATGACGCGCCTGGTCGGGTTTTTGCGGGGGGTGGAGAATTTGCTTTTGGGAGTATGGGTCGGCGGACTCGTTTTTCTGGCGGCCTTCACCGCGCCGGTGGTTTTCAAGGCGTTCGAATCCCGGGCCATTGCCGGGTCGGTGGTGGCGGTCATCATCCAGAAATTTTCGCAGATGGAATACATTTTTGCACTTTTATTGTTCTTTGTCGCCATCGCGCTGCTTTTAGTCACGGAGAAAAATTGGGTGCGGACGTACAGTTCGATTGTTTTGGTGTTGATGTTTCTTTTCGCCACGCTGTATGCCAAGGTTTGGCGGCCGCAAATGAGCGCCTTGCGCGTGCAGGTTACAAACTTTGACATTCCAGCGGAACAGGATACGTCTCATGCGCGGCGGGAATTTGAAAAGCTGCACCGGCGGTATACGGCTTTGGTTTCGGTTAACCTGCTTTTGGGGATTTCGATTCTTCTTTTGAAGGGGTTTGAGACGGCGGGGAGGCGGAAGCAAGCCGTTGCGAATGCGTCAGGAGTAACTCCTGACGCGACTTAAAATCCCCCCAGCAGGGGCTGGGGGACTACCCATAGGTGGTGGATAAGTGAAAATCAAAAGCTGGAAAGAGACGCCGGAGGAGAAAAAGAAGCGGGCGAAAAAGATTATCGCCCTGCTGGCCAAGGCCTATCCGGAGGCGAAATGCTCGCTCGATCATAAAAATCCCCTGCAGCTTCTGGTGGCCACCATCCTTTCCGCGCAGTGCACGGACAAGCGGGTGAATTTGGTGACGCCGGCTTTGTTTGCCCGCTTCAAGACCGCCAAAGATTACGCCGAGGCCAGTTTGCCGGAGCTGGAAAAATACATCCGCACGACCGGGTTTTACCGCAACAAGGCGAAAAGCTTGAAGGCGATGGGGCAGGCGCTCGTCGAACGGCACGGCGGAAAAGTACCCAGAACGATGGAGGAAATGATTCGCCTGCCCGGCGTGGGACGCAAGACGGCGAACGTCGTACTAGGCACCGGCTACGGCATTGCCTCCGGAGTCGTCGTCGATACCCACGTTTCCCGCATTGCCGCGCGACTGGGGCTTTCACCCGCTTCCACGCCGGAAAAGATGGAAAGGCATTTGATGGAAGTGATCCCGAAGAAGGATTGGATTTTGTTTCCACACCAAATCATCCACCACGGCCGGGCGGTTTGCAAAGCCCAGCGCCCGAACTGTCCGGGGTGCGTGTTGAACAGGCTGTGCCCGTCGTCAACCGCATGAAAGGGAAGGAGAAACAATGATAAGCCGGTTTTTCGGTGGCGTATCATTGCGAAAGACAAGATGAGCGGTAATAATTTTTCGATTCCGCGCGAGAAATCGTGGGAGTTGCTTTGCGAGTATACGAAAAACGAGAATTTGCGGCGGCATATGCTGGCGGTGGAGGCGGCGGTGCGGGCGTATGCCGCTAAATACGGCGGCGATTTGGAGCTTTGGGGGACGGTCGGGCTTTTGCACGATTTTGATTACGAGCAGAACCCCGACCCCTCCTCCCATCCGGTCAAAGGGTCGGAAATTCTAAAAGAGCGGGGGTATCCGGAAGAAGTGCGGCACGCCATTTTGACCCACGCGGAGTATCTGGGATTGCCGCGGGTGACCCCTTTGGAAAAGACGCTGTATGCCTGCGATGAGCTGTGCGGGTTCATCGTGGCGGTCGCCTTGGTAATGCCGAACAAAAAGCTGGCGGAAGTGACGGTGGATTCGGTGAAAAGCAAATTGAAAAAGAAGGAATTCGCCCGGAAGGTGAGCCGGGAGGATATTCAAAAAGGGGTCGAGGAATTGGGCGTTCCCCTTGATGAACACATTGCCACGGTTTTGGGGGCCTTGCAGGGGATTGCGGATAGAATCGGGTTATGAAATAAAATAGGGGCACGGCGTGCCGTGCCCCTACGAGTTGCGGGGCGTAAGGGCGAGGCATGCCTCGCCCTTACAAATTCGGTTATTTCACAAAGGTCATTTTCTTGGTGGCCAGATAGTCGCCGGCTTTGAGTTTGTAGAAGTAAACGCCGGAGGAGACCTTATTTCCTGCCGCATCCGTGCCGTCCCAGAGAGCCGATTTGGGACCGGCGGCTTCGTAGCGATCCACCAGCGTGGTCACCTTCTGCCCCAAGATGTTGAACACCTCCAACCGGACGTTGGCCGCTTCCGGCAGGTCGTATTTGATCAAGGTCTGCGGGTTGAAGGGGTTCGGAAAGTTCTGGTGAAGCTCGTATTTTGTCGGCATCAAGGCGGTCTGGCCCGTTGTTTTTGGTGTTACGGTCAGTTCGAAGTGCCGATCCTCGCTGGCGATGAAGCGGTACACCGCTTCGGTGCGCAGGTTCTGCTTGGCGCGTCCTTCAATGTCGGTCAAAATGACATCGAACCCTTCCGGGACGTCCGCCAAGCCGCCGAAGGAGAGCTCGATGGCGCGGGATTCCCCGGGCTGGACGGTGAAGCCCCAGGACTCGCTTTCGGTCAAAGTGGGGCGGATATCGGTCAGGTAATCCCCGGCCTGCCCGAAATCCTTATCCCTTTGGAAAACGACCCGCAAATCGCCGGGAAGCGCCGGAGGGAGTTCCCAATCCATACGGTCATATCCCGACAGGGCGGCTTCCGAAGTCCCCAAGGTGGTCGGCGGGACTTCCAGCTCGCCGCTTCGGGCGGCAATGTCGATTTTCCAGTTCAGTCCGGCGGCCACGGGGGCAACCGGCACGGGGGCGGAGATGGGGAAGTTGGCATCGATTTTTGGGAAAAGCAGGAGTACATCTTCGGGGCCGTTGTTCATAAGGAAATAACCCCGCCAAGGCTTTAAAAGCGGAGGGTTGGGAACAATGTAGCCGGCGGCAGTTCTCTCCCGCAAGTTTATCACGGCCTGACCACCGATGCGATTATCCCGTATCGGGTCCGTGACTTCACGTACCTCCAAGTCAATGTCAGGTACCAAAACATCCACAGAGTCCAGATGAACCGTGTAGGGGAAGGGGGTGGCAATCATGTTCCAGCCGGAATCGACCGTGAACAACGCCAGATAGTATTCCACCGGCACGCTGTCACCGAATGGTGTGGGGCGGGGAATGGTAATATTGGGCTGGTTGGAAAGCCCAACCGCGTCATACACCTTTGAGCCGACCGTGGCCAGAAACATGGAGCGGCCGGGGGTAAAGGCAAAATTTGTCAGACCGGGAAAGGGAAACTCCCGGTAACCTTTCAAACTGGAGGTGTCGGACGTGGTATCCGCCAGGATCGGATCCCACCAGAAGAGCCGGGCGGAATTCGGATCGGACAGACTGAAGTCGTCGGCGATTTGAATATTGGGAGTCCCATTTGTCCCAGTAAAACGCATCGGAAGTGAGACCAGTTGATAGGAACGATTGAGCGTGGGGGGCGCGTTTTCGGTAACCGAGGTGCTCAACCGGTTATAACTTGAAGCCGGATTATTGGCGGTTACAAAGCCATCCGAGGTGCGGAAAAAGTATTCCAAGCCCCGATTGGTCATTGTCCCCGC
>DATLYY010000007.1 GCA_035574275.1 Verrucomicrobiia bacterium | reverse complement strand
GGAGTGGAATCTGCTTCGTCTTGTCCCCTCTCCTTGTAGGAGAGGGTCAGGGAGAGGTTGTCTTTCCTCCCCTCCTTACGAAGGAGGGGATTAAGGGGAGGTTGCATTTTCCCCTGCAAAATCCCCCCGATTTTGCAGCCCCCCCAAATTTACACCCCCTTTTTTTGCCCATTTTTCCAAATTCACAACTTTTTCCCCACTGTTTTTGCCTTTCACTAATCCCTAATCTCCGATCTCTGTCTTTCTATCGGTTCCTCCGTTTAAGCCGTTTCTTGGAGGGTTTTATCCCGCTCCCCTTCGACCTCCGCGCCTCCCGCTCCCGGTGCTTCTCTTCCGCCTGAATCATCGCAACGAATTCATCCCCCGTCATCTCGGTGAATTTTTTCATTTCCTTCTCCTTTTTTGTCCCCCCAAGGTAGCTCAAATTCCCCCCGGTCGCAAGCCCTTGCCTTTCCCGAAAAAATCATTAAATTCCCCTTCTCGTTGAGAGGAAACGATTATGAAAGTATGTGATATTTGCGGCAAGAGCGCCCAGAACGGACACACCGTCAGCCACGCGAACAACAAATCGCGCCGGCGCTTTTTCCCCAATCTGCACCCCGTCCGCGCCAATTTGAACGGCGTCCACAAGCGCCTCCGGGTCTGCAGCTCCTGTCTAAAGGCGGGCAAGGTGTTGAAAGTCACCCACCGCCCCAAAGCCGCCGCCGAAGCGTAATTTATCCCCATAAAAGGGAAAGGGCCGGGGCAAAACTCCGTTTCCCCCGGCCCTTCGAGCCGTCCCCCTTCCGGGGGACAGATCAGTATCTTTTCCCGTTCATTCGTTTTTTTCTCTCTTGTCCCCTCTCCTCGTAGGAGAAAGGTTCAGGGAGAGGTTAATATCGCTTCCCGTTCATCTGCTTGCGCAAAAACGCCGGCACTTCCGGGTTGTTCGGGTCCATCGCCTCTTTTTTCGGCAGCGCAATCGGCGCATCCATCCCCGCCCCGTTCATGGAGGGATGGCTGGTCACCCCGATTTTGTCCAATCCCAGCTTATGCCGCGCAGAAGTGAAAAGGTCGGAAACGTTCGCCCCCACCACCTCCATCGTCGCCCCGCCCGACCCGCCGATAAATCCGGTGGCAATCACGGTAACGCGCATCTCATCCTTCAAGGTCGGGTCAATCACCGCCCCGAAGATGATGTTGGCATCCGCGCCGACGGCTTCATAAACGACCGAAGTCGCTTCGTTCACTTCGGCGAGCGTGACATCCTTTCCGCCGGTGATGTTCATCAACACCCCTTTGGCGCCCAGGATGGAAACGTTGTCCAAAAGCGGGCTGGCAATCGCCTGCCTGGCCGCTTCCTCCCCCTTGTTCGGCCCGTGCCCCACCCCCGTGCCCATGATGGCGTCGCCCGATTCCGCCATGACGGTTCTGACGTCGGCAAAATCGCAGTTGATCAACCCCGGAACCGTAATCAGCTCGGAAATCCCCTTCGTGGCCTGCATCAAAACCTCATCCGCCTTGTAAAAAGCCGCCGTCAAAGGCGTATCCGCCGCCACGAGCGACAAAAGACGCTGGTTGGGGATGACGATGAGCGTATCCACGCGGGATTTCAGCTCGTCCAGGCCGTCCAAGGCCCGGCTCATCCTCTTTTTTCCTTCGAATTCGAACGGCTTGGTGACGATGGCGACCGCGAGCGCGCCCGATTCCTTGGCGATTTCCGCCACGATGGGGGCCGCCCCCGTTCCCGTCCCGCCCCCCATGCCGGCGGTGACGAAAACCATATCGGAACCGGCCAAAAATTCGGAAACCAAATCCCGGCTTTCTTCAATCGCCTGCCGGCCCACTTCGGGACGCGCTCCCGCCCCTAATCCGCGGGTGATTTTGGAGCCGATTTGAATTTTGTGCGGCGCAAGCGACGATTCCAGCACCTGGTTGTCCGTGTTGATAGTGATGAAATCGACCCCCTTCAATCCTCCTTCAATCATCCGGTTGACGGCGTTCCCCCCCGCCCCGCCGACCCCGACCACTTTTATTTTGGCGCCGGAAAGCGCCTCCAGGTCGAAATCGATGAACATTTCGGCCGGATTGGTAGTGACTTTCTCCATACCCTCTCCTATTGGTTTGTGGTTTACGTTTACGCTTTTTTTCACAAATATTCCTTCATCCAATCCATCGTTTTTTCGAAAAGGCCGAAAACCTTGCCGCGCGGCTTTTTCTGCCCGAGTTGGTGGCCGGAGGCGTAGAGCGCCAGCCCGACCGCCGTGGCGTACTGGGGATTTACCGCCTGCTCGATGGAACCGCCGAACCCTTTGGGCACGCCGACCCGCGCCGGCAGATCGAAAATCTCCTCCGCCAGCCGGGCCGCCCCCGCCAGCATCGCGCCGCCGCCGGTCAAAACCACGCCGCCGGTCAAAAATTCGGTGAGTCCGAGCGAGCGCATTTCCCGCAGGGCCAGTCCGTAAATCTCCTCCATCCGCGGCTCGATGATGGAGGCCAGAATCGAATGGGATATCTTCCGCTCCCCCCGCCCGGCGGAGGGCGGAAGAACCAAAACCTCCTCGGGGTCAACCAGATGGGAACTGGCAACGCCGAAACTCTTCTTCAACTCCTCCGCCTCCGGCGGCTCCAACCGCAGCCCGATGGCGACATCGTTGGTGACGTTGCCGCCGCCGAGCGGAATGACGAAGGTGTGCAAAAGCTCCCCGTCCAGAAAAACCGCCATGTGGGTCGCCGCGCCGCCGATATCCAAAAGAACCGCCCCCCGCTGTTTTTCGGTGGGGGCCAGAACCGTTTCCGCCGCGCCCAAAATGGAAAGCACCAAATCGCACGGTTCCACCTCCGCTTTTTCCACGCAGCGGTACAAATTCTGGGCCGCCGTGGTGGAGCCGGTCACCAGATGCACGTCCGCTTCCAGCCGGAAGCCGGACATCCCCCGCGGGTCCTTGATTCCCGGCTGGCCGTCCAATACGTATTCGAACGGAATGGTGTGAAAGATTTCCCGGTCGTGCGGCAAAGTCACGGCGCGCGCCTGCGCCACGGCCCGTTCCAAATCCTGCTCGCTGATGCCCAATCCAGAATGGCCTACAGAGACCCCCCCGCGCGAATGCAAACTTTTCAAGTGTTCTCCGGCAATGCCGACCACCACGAGCGAAATCGGCTCCCCCAGAATCATCTCGGCGTCCCGCAAAGCCCGGCGGATGGAATCGACCGCGCCGAACAGATCAACCACCACCCCCCGCTTGACGCCGCGGGTGGGGGCTACACCGAGCCCGACCAAGCGGGGGCGGCGGTCTTCCGGCGTTTCCATCACCGCCGCGGTGACTTTGGTGGAGCCGACGTCCAAAGCGCAGACAACCGTCCGCTTCATTTGTTTTCCTCCGGCACACCGACAAAGCCGTACACCGCGTTTTTCTGGCGCAAATCCAGATTCCCGGCCGGGAAGCCCGAGGCGGCCATCTGTTTTAAAAGCAGAAGCTTCGGCTCAAACGGCGCGGCGCCCAAACTGATCTCCGTACCCCCCTGCTGCAAATAGGCTTTCACATTGTTCGGGTCCTCGAAATCGAACTGGGAAACACGATCCAGGAATTCCGGAAACTCCTTGCGGACGGAGGCCAGAAAATTGGAAACCCGGCCGAAGGCCGGCGTTTTAGTCGGCCGGTAGTACCAGCCGGTAAAGGTGCCGCAGCCGGAAATCACGAGCCGGTCGCCCGTTTTTACGCTGTCGCCCAGGGGAAAAATCTCCATTTTTTCCGAGAGGCCGAAAAGCTCGTTGGAGACAAGCAGATAATCGAATTTTTTCTCCTTCACCCGGACCACCAGTTTGTTGGGAAAGGCGAAGCGCACGGATGTTTTTTCGATGCGCGGGTCTTTCAAGACCTCCTGCGCCGCCAGCTTGGTGGAGAAGCCGGAGAAGGGCTTCCCCTTCAAATCGGTCAGCTTCCGGGCGATCTCCCGCGGCGGGACGGTCTCCGTCCCCTCCACCACAATCCGGGCGATTTCCGGCGCTTGCGGGCCGAAATAGAAATACCAGGGGAGAATGAACAGGCAAAGAAGAATGCCCAACCCGGCGTTCCGCAGTTTGCGTCTCATTTCAAAAGCTCCACCAGTTTTTCGCCTGCCCGGTAAATGGAGCCGGCCCCCAGCGTAATGACCAAATCCCCCTCCGTGAGTTGCGGAAACAGAAAGTTTGGCACATCCTCCCATTTGGGAACGAATTCAAAGTTCTTGTACCCCACTTTCTCGAATCCCTCCAAAATCAAGGCCGACGTGACCCCCGGAATCGGCTGCTCGCGGGAGGGATAGATTTCGGTCACCACGGCCCGGTCGGCATGCGAGAGCGCCACGGCGAACTCCAGGGCGAAATCCCGCGTGCGGGAAAAAAGATGCGGCTGGAAAACCGCGATTAACCGATTTTTCGGGAAGGCGGCGCGGGCGGCTCGGATGGTGGTCTCCAGTTCAGTCGGGTGGTGGGCGTAGTCGTCCACCACAATCACCCCGCGCCCCTTCCCTTTAATCTCGAATCTTCTTCTCACGCCGCGGAATTCCGAAAGACCGGCGGCGATTTTATCCCAACCCATCCCAATCTCCCGCCCCACGACGGCCGTGGCGAGAGCGTTTTTGACGTTGTGCAAACCGGGAACATGCAAGGTAATCGGCTGCGTCTCGCCGAGCTTTGTTTTGATGACGAAATGGGTCTCCAACCCCTCCATTTGAACATCCTCCCCCCAGAAATCGCAGTCCCTGGCCGGGCAGGTAATGCCATAGCGCAGAACGGGGCGGGTGAGCAACGGTTCAATCAGCCGCAGGTTCGGCTCGTCCGCGCAGAGGATAATCGTCCCGTAGAAGGGAACCCGGTTCAAAAACTGCACGAACGCCTCTTTGATTTCGTCCAGATTCTTGTAGTAATCCAGATGGTCCGCTTCCAGATTGGTGGCCACGGCGATATGGGGGGAGAGCATCAAAAAGGAGCGGTCGTATTCATCCGCCTCCGCCACCATAAACTCCCCCTGCCCCAGCTTGGCGTGCGTATCGAGATTCACGACCCGGCCGCCGACCACAATGGTGGGGTCGAGGCCCGCCGAGGAAAGAATCTGCCCGATCATTGAAGTGGTGGTGGTTTTGCCGTGCGTGCCGGAGACGGCGATGCCAAACTTCATCCGCATCAGCTCCCCCAACATCTCCGCCCGGCGGATGACCGGGATTTTCTCCTTGCGGGCCGCCCGGATTTCCGGATTTTCTTCCTTCACGGCCGACGAGATAACCACCACGTTGGCGCCGAAGATGTTTTCCGGCTTGTGGCCGAAGGCCACCGGAATGCCCAGTTTGATGAGCCGGTCGGTCGCTTCCGAGGGGGCCAGATCGGAGCCGGTGACCCGGTAGCCCAGATTGAACAGCACTTCCGCCATCCCGCACATCCCCGTGCCGCCGATACCGACGAAATGGAGCGAGCGGATTTTGCGCAGAACCGGAAGCACGGAGCGTTTTTCCTTGACCATCGTCAGCATTTCACCCCCTTCGGGCTTGGTTTTTCCGGTTCGGGCAGAAAGGGCTTCACCGGATTGGCCAGTTTCAAGATTTCATCCACCATCTGCCGCGCCGCTTCCGGCTTGCCGAAGGCGCGGGCGCGCCCTCCCATCTTTTTCAGCTCGGCGGCGTTTTTCAAGAGATTCATAATTTTTTCCGGCAGCCCCCCCAGATCCGCTTCCTTCAACACCACCGCTCCGCCCGTTTGGGCCAGCGCCTCGGCGTTTTTGGTTTGGTGGTCGGCGGCGGCCAGTTCGTAGGGAACCAGAATCGAGGGCTTTCCCAAAACGGTGAGTTCGGCGATCGAGAGCGCTCCAGCCCGGCAAACCACCAAATCGGAACAAGCATAGGCCGCCGCCATATCATCGATATAGGGGAAGACGGCTACACCGGAAGGATTTTGGGACAATGCGCTCTGGTTTTCGGCAAACCATTTCGGCCCGGTCTGCCAGAGGAGTTGGACATCCCCCAAATTTCCGGAGGAAATCCAGCTCCGCACCGCTTCGTTTAATTTCCGCGACCCCTGACTGCCGCCAAAGACAAATACCGTTTCTTTGTTGGGAGACAACCCAAAAACCTTCGCCCCTTCTTCACGGGATTTGGCCAAATCCCTGCGAACCGGGTTGCCGGTGAAAAGCAGGTTTTCCAGCCGGGAGAAATATTCCCCGGATTCGGGGAATCCGAGGAAGACGACGTTCGCCCGCGGCGCGAGCAGGCGGGTGACCAGTCCCGGAACGGAATTCTGCTCCTGCACGATGTTCGGCGCCCGTTTCCACTGCGCCCAAAAGAGGACCGGGAAGGAGACGTAGCCGCCGGTGCCGACCACGACCAGCGGTCGGAGCTGGTTCAAAAGCCGGCGCGCACCCAAAAGAGACCGCAAAAGCCGCAGCGGAAACAAAAAGTTTGAGAGCGACCAGAAACGGGCCAGGCCGGAGATTTTGAGCGTGAAAAGTTCAAACCCCGCCTGCGGCACGATTTTTTCCTCCGGCCCGCCGGTCCGCCCGACGAAAACCGGCGTAAAACCGGCTTGGCGCGAAACCAGCTCCTGCGCCATCGCTATCGCGGGATAGATGTGCCCTCCCGTGCCGCCGCCGGCAAAAAGGATTTTAGGCAAAGAAGCTTCTCCTTTCTCTTCCGGCGCGGGCCGCTTCGAACAGTTTGGTCTGGGCGGCGATGTTCAAAAGCACGCCGATTCCCATGGCGGTGACCAAAAGCGAGCTGCCGCCGTAGCTCAAAAAAGGAAGCGGGATGCCGGTGGTCGGCACGAGGCCGGTCACCACGGCAAGGTTCAACACCACCGCGACGAAAATCGACGCGGTCAAAATGAAAGCCAGCAAAAAACCGAAGACGTCCGGCGCGCGGGCGGCGATCATCCAGCCCCGCCAGATGAGCACCAAGAAAGCGAAAAGAAGCAAAACCAGCCCGACGAACCCCCCCTCTTCGCCGATGGAGGCGAAGATGAAGTCGGTGTGCGGCTCCGGCAGATAAAACATCTTCTGCCGCCCCTCGCCCAAGCCGCGGCCGAAAAAACCGCCGGAGCCCAGGGCCAGAGTCGCCTGCTTGACCTGATAGCTCCCCAAAGTCGGGTCGTGGAAGGAGCGGGAATAGTCCAAAACCCGCGTTTTTTTGTAACCGAAGCCGAAGACCAGAATTGCCGCCAGCGCTACGACCGGAAAGGTGACAAACGCCAAGTGCTTGAGCCGGGCCCCCACGACGAAAAGGCCCAGGAAGGTCATCACCGCGATGGTCATAAAAGTCCCCAAATCCGGTTCCTTCATTATCAGAACGAAGGCCAAAAGGAGTATCGGCGCATAGGGAATCAACAAATAGCGCCAGTTCTCCAGCTTGCCGGCCCGCTTGGCCAGCGAATGGGCCAGATAAATGGCGAGAACGAACTTGAAAAACTCCGAGGGCTGGAACTGGAAACCCCGGAAAGAAATCCAGCGGTGGGCCCCCTTGATGGGACGGGAAAACAAAACCAGAACCAAAAGCAGAAAACCAACTATCAGAAGAGGCAGGGCGATCCGGCGGTACAAATGATAATCGATGCGCGACAAAACAAGAACGGCGCCGAGTGCAATGATGCTCCAAACCACTTGGCGGAGCAAAAAGAAGTGCGGGGTGTCGAATTTCTTTTCCGCGATGAAATGGGAGGCGGAATAAACCATCACCACCCCAACCGTGAGGAGAATCAGAACCACGGTGAGCAGAAAGAAATCTAAGCCCCAGCGGTTTTCCATTTGTTCTCCGTTTTCCGTTTCAATTCCAGAACCGATTTCTTGAAAACCTCTCCCCGCTCCTCGAAGTTGGTGAACATATCGAAGGAGGAGCAGGCCGGCGAAAGCAGCACGGTGTCCCCCTCGGAGGCGAGCTCATACGCCTTCTCCACCGCCTCCGGCAAAGTCCTCGTCTCATAGGCCGGCGCCAAATCCTCCAGCGCCTTGCGAATGAGGGAGCGGGCCTGACCAATCAGGACCATCGCCTTGACCCGCTTGGGAAAAAGCTCCCGTAACGGCGCATAGCTCCCTCCCTTATCCTTGCCGCCGGCAATCCAGACAATGGGGGGGGTTACCGACTGCAGGGCGTACCAGACCGAATCGACGTTAGTGGCCTTGGAGTCGTTGACAAAGGCAACGCCATTGACGGTTGCCACCGGCTCCAAGCGGTGCGGCACGCCTTGGAATGTCAGAAGCCCTTTTTTGACGCCTTCGGCGGGCAACCCCCAAGCCAGTGCCGCGGCGGCGGCCGCCAGGGCATTGGCGCAGTTGTGTGGCCCCTTGATGGGAATTTCGCCTCTTTTTACCAGGGGAATTTTCCCTTGGGGGCCCGTAAAAACCAAAGTTTCCCCCTCGAGATACGCCCCCTGCGGCACTTTTTCCTTCATTGAAAAGTAATACACGTCCCCCTTCAGCTTTCGGGCGTACTTCCGCAAAAAAGCATCGTCGTAGTTCACCACGGTCTTTTTACCGGGGGCGAAGTTTTCGAAAATCCGCAACTTGGCGGCCCGGTACTCCTCGTATGAGGCGTAACGGTCCAGGTGGTCGGGGGAAAGGTTCAAAAAGAGCGAAAGCTCCGGCGCAAACTCCTCGATGTACTCCAATTGGAAAGAGGAAATTTCCAAAACAATCATTTCATATTTTTTCTTTTCAGCCACCACGGCGGAAAACGGCAGGCCAATGTTGCCCGCCACCCGGCTGGAAACACCGGCGGAGTAAAAAATATTTCCCAGCAAGGCGGTTGTCGTGGTCTTCCCGTTGGAACCGGTGACGGCGGCAATGGGCGACTGGCAAAGCCAGTAGGCCACCTCCACTTCGCCGAAAACCGGCAACGCCCGCTTTTGTACTTCCAGAAGAATCGGGGCGTCCTTAGGGACGCCAGGGCTAATCACCAGAAAATCCTTCCCTTCCCAGCAGGCGGAAGTATGACCGCCCGTTTCGTAGGCCACTTTTAATTTCTCCAATTCGGTAATCGGCTCGGACAAAGCGGCGGCCGGTTTTTGGTCGGAAACGAAAGGCGTCCCGCCGAAATCCTTCACCAGCCGGGCCAAAGCCAGGCCCGAGCGGGCCATTCCGAGAACGGTGACTTTTTTCCCCTTAATTCTTTCCGGTCGGTTCGGCATTATCTGATTTTCAGCGTGCTGAAGGACAACAGGGCGAAAAGCGCCCCCAGAATCCAGAAGCGCACCACCACCTTCGGCTCCGCCCAGCCGGAAAGCTCGTAATGGTGATGCAGCGGCGCCATTTTGAAGATGCGCTTGCCTCCGCGAAGCTTGAACGAGGCGACCTGTAAAATCACGGAAAGCGCTTCCAGAACGAAAACGCCCCCCAGAATCACCAAAAGCATTTCCTTTTTGATTAGAACCGCGCAGGCCCCCAAGGCCGCACCGAGGGACAGCGACCCGGTATCCCCCATAAAAACCTGGGCCGGGTGGGAATTAAACCAGAGGAATCCCAAGGCCGCCCCCATTACGGCCCCGCAGAAGATGGTGAGCTCGCCAACCCCTTCGAGATAGGTGATGTTCAAATAGCCCGACCAGTCGATCCGGCCGGTGAGATACGCCAGCCCGGCAAAAGCCATGAAGCAGATGCCGGAAAGACCGATCGCCAGCCCGTCCAGCCCGTCGGTCAAATTCACGGCGTTGGAGGCGCCGGTGATAATCAGCATCACGAATGGGATGTAGAAAGGGCCGAAGGGGATATAGTAGTTTTTCAAAAATGGGATTTCGGTATCCGGCGTAAAACCAGAGGAGGGCGGGAAAAAATAGAGAACCGCACCAAACAAAAGCCCGAGCAAAATCTGCCCTGCCAGTTTCTTGCGCGCCACCATCCCCTTTTTCTGATGCTTGATGACTTTGAGGTAGTCGTCCATGAAACCGATGGCCCCGGTCCAGACGGTGACCAAAAGAATGAGTTGCACGTAGCGGTTGGTCAAATTGGCCCACAAAAGAGTCGGGATGACGATGGCGGCGAGGATGATAAGCCCCCCCATCGTCGGCGTGCCGGCTTTGGACTGGTGGCTTTGCGGCCCCTCTTCCCGGATTTTTTCCTTCAGCTGCATCGCCGACAGCTTGCGGATGAAATACGGTCCCAGAATCCAAGCGATGATCAAAGCCGTCACGGTGGCGTAGGCCGTGCGGAAGGTGATGTAGCGGAAGATGTTGAAACCGGATATCGTATCGGCAAGGGGATAGAGCAAATGGTATAGCATCAATTCCTCCCCGCCAGATTTTCCTTCAACCCGCGCACCAAAACGTCCAAGCCGGTTCCGCGCGAGGCCTTGACCAAAACGAAATCCCCTGTGCGCAGATTTTCAACGAGAAAGCCGAGCGCCTCATTTTTATCAGGAAACCAAAAGACCCTTTTGGCATCCAAGCCGGAAGCAACCGCCGCTTCCGAAAGCGCTTTTGACTTCGGCCCGATGGCCACCAAAATATCCGGCTTTGCCTCCGCCGCTTTTTTGCCGACTTCCGCGTGTAACGCCTGCGACTTTTCCCCCAGTTCCCGCATATCCCCCAGACAGGCCACCCTGCGGGCCGCTTTTTGCTCCGCAAGGGTGGCTAAAGCGGCCCGCATAGAGTCGGGGTTGGCGTTATAACTGTCGTTCAGAATGGAGATTCCGGCAACTTCTTCCAGTTCCATCCGCCAGGCGACCGGCCGAAAGTTTTCGAGGGCCACGCGCCCTTTTTCCAAATCGGCGCCCATCGTTTCCGCCAGCGCCAGCGCAACCAGCGCGTTGTAAATTTGATGCCGTCCCATTATGGATAGGGAGACGGGGAGTTTTCCGTTGTAAACGAAATCATAGCCGCCCTTCTTGTTCGGCTTCAAATCCGAGGCGCAATAATCGGCCGGCTTGTCGATTCCGAACCGGCAGAGTTGAATCTCCGGCCGGGGACGGAATTTGGCAAGCATGGGGTCGTCGGCGTTCAAAAAAAACTTTCCCCCCGGCGGAAGGGCGTCCGCCAGTTTGCACTTTTCGCGCATCACATTTTCTTTTGTCCCCAAAAACTCGAGATGGGTGTCGCCGATGTTCAATACGACGCCGAAATCAGGCCGGCAGATTAAAGCCACCCGCTCCATTTCTCCCAATTTGGAGATGCCGATTTCGTACACGGCGGCCTTGTGTTCCTTATTCAAGGTGAAAATCGAGAGCGGCAGACCAATCAAATTGTTGAAGTTGCCGAGCGAGCCGGAGGTCGGAAAGCTGGCGGCAAGAGCCGCCATACTCATCCCTTTGGCCGTGGTTTTGCCGGAGGAGCCGGTAATGCCGGCCACTTTTAGGGAAAAACGCCCCCGGTACCAGGCGGCCAAATCGCCAAAGGACTTCAAGGTGTCCGGCACAACGAGCAACGGTTTTCCTTCCGGCCGGTTTTGCAGATACCACGTCTTGGAGACCACCGCCAAACCGACCCCGGCAGAAAACGCTTTTTCGAGATACTGGTGCCCATCCATTTTTTCACCCGGCAGGGAGAAGAAAATGTCGCCGCGGGCCAGTTGCCGGGTGTCGGTGGTGACGGCGTAAAAATGCTCCGCCTGGCTTATGCCGAAAAGCTCCCCCTTTACCGCCCAGGCAATCTGCCCGGCGGAAAAGCCCCCCGCTTCGCCGAAGAGCACGCGGTAAGAGGGGGTCTCCTTGGCCATTTTTACCAAATTTTCAGTTGCCGCCGCCAGCATACCCTCTCTTTTTCAAGGCCTCCCGAAAAACCTCCCTATCGTCGAACGGAAATTTTTTCTCGCCGATTTGCTGGTAGGTCTCGTGCCCCTTCCCGCAGGCCACCAGAAAATCCCCATCTTTCGCCTCCTCTACCATGGCAAAAAGCGCCTCTTTCCGGTCAATAATCTTTCGGACTTTGGAGCGGTCGGCAAAACCGAACAAGGTTTCCTCGATGATTTGCTCCGGCGGTTCGGTGCGGGGATTGTCGGAGGTGAGAAATATCAAATCGGCGTACTTTTCGGCGGCCTGCGCCATCAAGGGCCTTTTGCCTTTGTCTCTATCCCCGCCGCAGCCGAAAGCGACCAACACCCGCTTCGGCTTGAAGAAGCGGGCCAGTTTCAAAATCTGCTCCACTCCGTCCGGGGTGTGGGCGTAATCCACCACCACGATGAACGGCTGGCCGGCTTTCACCTGCTCCACCCTGCCCGGCACGGGGGGGGATTTTTCCAGAGCGACACGGACGGTATCGACCGGAAAACCGTGCGCCAGCCCGGCCGCGGCGGCCGCCAGCAGGTTTTGCAAGTTGAAGGGACCGACCAGATGCGATTTCAATGAAAACTTCTTCCCTTTGCAGGAAAAATCAATTTCCGTCCCTTCCGTGGTGAAGCGGTATTTCACGGCCTGCAAGTCGGCGGTGGGATGTTCGGCGGAATAGGTGAAAACCTTCCCCTTGGTCAGTTTGCGGAAAAATTCAAACTCCGGGACGTCCAGGTTCAAAACCGCCTTGCCATTGGGCTTAAGATGCTGCGTGAAAAGTTTCAGCTTCTCCTCGCGGTAGGCCTCCATCGTTTTGTGAAAGTCCAAATGGTCGCGGGTCAAATTGGTGAAGACGGCGACGTCGAACAAAATCTCCTCCACCCGCCCCAGGGCCAAAGCGTGGGAAGAGACCTCCATGGAGGCCGCCTTTCCTCCTCGCTCGGTGATATTATGGAAGAAGCGGGCCAAGTCGAGTGACTCCGGCGTGGTGTTCCAAGCCGGGATGGATGCTCCGGCAAATTCGTAGGCGATGGTACCCAGAACGGCCGGGTTCATACCGGCCTCTTTTAAAATGTCCCGCATCAAAAAAGCCACGGTCGATTTGCCGTTCGTGCCGGTAACGCCGAAAAGCAAAAGTTTGTCGGCCGGGTGGCGGTAGGCCAAATGGGACACTTTTGCCAACGCGATGCGAATCTCCGGCACCACCAGCCAGCCCACTTCGGCTTCCAGTCCAAAGTTCACCGTGACCACGCCGGCGGCCCCTCTTTTCACCGCATCCGGCACATATTGCCGGCCGTCCTGCCTGAAACCCGGAATGGCGAAAAAAAGCGCCCCCTTGGTCACCTTGCGGGAATCGCACTCCACTCCCGTAAACTGCGGCGGAAGTTCCCCGATTTCCTTGGCTTCCGGCAGAATTTTCAAGATTTCCTCTTTTTTGACCGGCCCCGGCAGGGGGGCGGAAAACAGCTCACTCATCCGTGAAGGGGGGGCGGCAGCACAAAACCACCTCCGACCGGTCGATGGAGCTACCGGGCGGCAGGTTTTGCTCCCGCACCACTCCTTTCCCTTTTACCCGCACGGAAAGCCCGCGGGCGGCGGCTTCCCGCAGGGCCAACCGCACCGGCATGCCGGCAAAATCCGGTACTTCGTCCAGCCGCCAGCTCCCGACTGGGGGGGGCGTTTTATACCCGGCGGCGGAGGCCAGCTGTATTAACTCAAACGATTCTTCTTTCGGCTCCCCGGGCCGGAGCGGTTCGTCCAAGAGGGTCAAAAATTTTTCCGCCGTTTTGCGGAAGATCGGCGCCGCCACTTCGCCGCCATAGTAGGCCCCCTTCGGCTCGTCCAAAGCGACAAAACCGACCACCCGCGGGGAATCGGCCGGGAAAAAGCCGACGAAGGAGGAGACGTAGCGCCCCTGGGCGTAGCGCCGGGTCTCGGGGTCGATTTTTTTGGAGGTGCCGGTTTTGCCAGCGACCGTGACGCCCTCCATACCGGCAGCTTGGGCCGTGCCGGAGTCCACCACGCCGGAAAAAAAGCGGCGAAGCATCTCTGCCGTCCTTTTGGAGACCGCTTCCCCCATCGGCGTGGGGAGATTTTGCTGGATCAATTCTCCTTTTTCGTCCCGAATTTCCTTGACGATATAAGGCTTCATCCTAACACCGTCGTTGGCCACCGCGCCGTAGGCGGAAACGAGTTGCAACGCGGTGACCGAAGCGCCGTAGCCGTAGGAACAAGTGGCCAGCCGAATCTCGCGCGAAAGGGCCGCCTCGGAGGGAAACTGTCCGCTTGCCTCCCCCGGCAAGTCGATGCCGGTTTTTTCCCCGAAACCGAATTTACGGGCCGCTTCATAAAAGCCCGACCCTCCTATGGCCAGGCCGATTTTTGCCAACGCGATGTTGGAGGATTTCACCACGGCATCCTCGAAGGTCAAATACTCGTGGGGGTGAACATCCCGGATGGTTCGTTTTCCGATTTTGTACTTCCCTTTTTCGCAGTTGATGAGGGAGCGGGGGGAGAATTTCTTTTTTTCCAAAGCCGCCGCCGCCGTCACGAGCTTGAAGGTGGAACCGGGCTCGAACAGATCCGCCACCAGCCGATTTTTCTGGCGGGTGGCGCGCGGGTCCGGGTTTCCGGAAAGAACGGAGGCCATCGCCCAGATTTCCCCCGTTTTGGGGTTCATAAAAATGCCCCAGGCGCCGGCCGACTTGGATTTCTTTAGCGCCTGCTCCAGCTCTTCTTCGAGAACCGACTGCATCCGGAAATCGATGGTGGTGATTAAATTTTGCCCCGCTTTCGGGCGGGTCTGCTTTTCCTCCACCGAGAAAGTCCGGCCGCGGGCATCCCGAACCAGGGGGAGTTGGGCGGAATCGCCACGCAGATGCTTATCGTAAAAGAGCTCCAGCCCGGACTGACCGGCGTTATCGACACTGGTGAAGCCCAGCCAGTCCACTCCGAGGGGGTAATACGGATAGGCCCGCTTTTCTTCGGGGGTGACGTAAATGCCGCGCGGGCGCCGCGCAAAAATCTTTTCCGCCTCCCCCTTTTCCACATCCCGCGCCAGCCAGACGAAGCCCTTCCGTTTCTTCTTCTGCGCGAGCTCCCGCTCGGATAACTTTCCGCGGAAAACGCTCTGGGCCAAGAAACGGGGGGCGGGCAGGCTTTCGGCGAAGCTGAAAAAGGAATAGGTGGCCAGGTTTTTGGCCAAAACCTCTCCGTTCCGATCGTAGATGATCCCCCGGCTGCCCGCCAGAATTTTGACCCCTTTTTCCTGCTCCCGGGCCATCTTGGCGTAGCGCGGGCCGGAGAAAATCTGGATTTGCGCCAAACGCAAAACCAAAGCCCCCCAGACCAAAAGCGAAAGGGATAAAAGCAGCTTGACGCGCCCTTTCGAAACGCCGATTGGGAATCTACTTGCCATTTTTGAACTCGCGGGCTACGACCACCGCCTCCTTGAAGGGGAAATTCTGCCGCAGGCGGGCCAAAATTCCCCGGTCATCCAGCGATTTTTGCCAAAGATTTTCTTCCGACACCGGGAAAAGGGGAAGCCGCGCCAACTGCCCCAGCCGGGGGTACTCCAGCCCCAGCGGGTACGCCTTCGGCTCCAGGGCCTCAACGGAGGAGGCGCGGGCTACCGCTTCCTCCAAATAGGCGATGTTTTCCACCAGTTTTTGCTTTTCGGCCTCCAAGGCCGCCGTTTCTTCCAAAAGGGAGTAGGTTTTCACCCGCTGGCCGATATAGGCCGCCGCCAAGCCGACCGCCAAGACCACGCAGCCGAACGCCTTGGCCAGGCGTGTTTTGAAGAGAAACAAATAAAAAGCAAAAAAGCGTCTCATATTTTCTCGGCCGCCCGAAGCTTGGCCGATGCCGAACGGGGGTTTTCCTTCTTCTCCTTTTGCGAAGGCACAACCGGTTTGGATGTCAAAATCCTTAAAGAAGCGCGATGCCCGCATTGGCAAACCGGCAGGCCCGGCGGGCAGATGCAATCGGATGATTCCCGTCTGAAAAAATCCTTGACCAAGCGGTCTTCCAAAGAATGATAAGAAATGGCGACCAGCCGCCCCCCCGGTTCCAGAAGCGGGAGCGAAACCGAGAGTCCGCGTTGGATGTTTTGTAATTCATCATTGACCGCGATGCGCAGGGCCTGAAATATGCGCGCCAGAAAGCGGCGGGGATCCGGTTTTCTCCAGAAAGCAAACAACAGCTTCCGCAGTTGCCCCGTTGTGGTTATTCTTTCTTTTTGACGGGTGCGGACTAAAAACCGGGCCAGCGCCCTGGCTTTTGGCTCTTCGCCAAAACCGTGAAAAATCTCAGACAGTTTTTCTTCCGGGTATTCGTTTAAAATTTTTTCGGCGGTGAGCGGCTGTTCCCGGTCGAAGCGCATATCGAGCGGGCCGTCCAATTGGAAGGACAAGCCGCGTGCAGGATCGTCCAGTTGTTCGGAGGACAACCCGAAGTCAAAGAGAATGCCGGATAGCTGGGCGACCCCGCCTTGCGCCAGCAAGTCCGGCATCCCGGCAAAATTTCCCCGGTAAAACGAAAAACGCGGATTTTCCAACGCCTTTTCCTCCGGCATCCTATCCCGGTCGATTCCGATTACCGTCCCCCTAAAACGGGGATGTTCCAACAGCGCCTTAGTGTGACCCCCTCCTCCAAGGGTCGCATCCACGTACACGCCCTCCGGCCGCACGAACCAGTACGAGAGCGCTTCCTGAACCAGCACCGGCCGGTGCACCCACTACGCTCCCCCCGAAGGCCCGGGCAGAATTTTTTCCGCCACCTTGTCCCATTTCGGCTTCATGCGGGCCGTAAAATTTTTGAAGCGGGCCGGGCTCCAGATTTCCATCCAGCGGGAAACCCCCAAAACCATCGCCTCGCCGGAAATTCCCGCGTCTTTCAGAAACTCGGCGGGAATCAAGATTCTCCCCTGCGCGTCCGGGGCGACTTCTTGAGAGTTGGCATAAAGGTAGCGGGCAAAATCCCGGAAGGCCCCTTTGGTGAAGGATTGCCCGGAAAGATTTTTTTCAATCCCCTCCCACTCCGACTCCGGATACAGAACGAGGTAGTCCCCGAAACCGGGGGAGAGGTAAAATTTCTCCCCTCCCCCCTTTCGCAGCTTGGCGGGGATGGCCATGCGTCCCTTGTCGTCCACCGACGTGCGGTAGTTCCCGGTATATCCGGCCATACGAAAAAAAGCTTCTCTTTCCTTTCATCCGAGACCTTCACGTCCGGAAAGGTCCAATTTTTTCACTTCTTTTAAACCCGCCCTAACGCTTTCGCTTTACCACTTTTCCCCACTTCCACCCAAAAAAATCCACTCCATATTATTCCTCCCCACTTCCCTTGTCAAGAAAAATCTCGGTTTTTTGCAAAAAATTTTTAAGAAAAGGAGGACAAACGCCCTCCGGAATGAAAACGAAACGGCAAGTTGCTTGCTTAGTGCTTTTTTGAATGTGAAAAAAAGAACTTAGCGGCGGAATACGAAAGCGGCGACCGCCCTACCGAGTGCGGTCAGCAAAACAAGCGGCCATAGGAATAGTAGCAAAAGCTTTTCAATTGGATTCGACCATTTCCAAAGGTAGTGGAAGAACCCGAAATGGGAGGAAAAGTAAAAACGTGCGCCCATTTGGCGGGTGGAGCCGCCTCGCCGGTGGAAAAACTTAGCTTCCGGAACGAAGGCAATGCGGAATCCGGCATCTTTTAACCGGCGGCAGAAGTCGACATCCCCGAAAAAGACGAAAAACCGTTCATCCAGCCCGCCGATTTTTTCAAAAACCATCCGCCGTATCAAAAGCGCGGAAGCCATCGGCTGCTCCACATCCCGAAAATTTTGGTGGTCAAACCCAGGCATCTTCCAGCGATTGAAGAAGGATTTGGGAAAAAGAAATGCCAGGCCGGTCATTTGGAAAATCAAATCGGACAAAGTTGGCAGCCGGCGGCAGGAGGGCTGAATGCTGCCGTCCGGATTTAAAAGTTGGGGAGCGACGGCGGCAAATTCCGGATATTGGTCAAGAAATTGGGCCAATTTCTGCAAGTCATTCGCCTCAAACCAAATATCGGGGTTGGCAAAAAAAATCAACTCCCCTTTTGAAGCCTTGATACCTTGGTTGTTGGCGGCCGACCAGCCCAAATTCTGTTCATTTCGAATAAGTTGCGAAGCCCTTTTCCATTTTTGGACAACCCCTACGGAGGAATCGGTGGAATAGTTATCGATAAAAATAAATTCAAACTCCACCGAAGGAAGTTGTTCCAAACTTTTTAGGAAATCGGGCAACGAATCGGCAGAGTTGAAGGTGACGCAGACAACCGAGATTTTCGGGCTACTCATTTCGGCGGTAAATAGTGGCCGGAACGGCTTGAAGGACGGCGGTATAGTTGTCGGCCAGCGGTTTGGGCCAAACGGCGGAAACGGTTCCGCCGGTGACGACCCATTTTATTTTTTTCTGCGACAGAAGGGAATCGACGCCGGCGGAATCAAGAATATGGTAGGTCATCTTTTCTTCGGCGGTCAACAAGTGGGCGACATCCAACCCCACCGTCTCCGTTCCCTTTGGCAGTTGCATCCCTGACAGAACAGCGTACCCCGGCCATTCGGAAAAAACCGTGTCGGTTGGAGTTCCGTTTTCCCGCAAATACTCAATAACCGGCTTTACACTGGACAACAAATACTGCCTGTCGCGGGGGCGCTGGCCAAAAAGAAAAATGTAGGCGATGAGCGCCAGCGAGAAGAGATGGGCGGCAATGAGCCCCCGGCGGAATAGGGGTGAGAATGGCTCCCTCCCTCCTTCCAGCAATCGATTTACGCCAAAGCCGGCCAATAACACAAGGTAAGGAACGGTCTGGACGTAATAGGCCAGCGGGGACGGAGTTGTGGAAAAGAAGGTGAGCACAAGCGCCGTAAATAGGGCGGTCATTAGGAGAATTTGGTTCTTTCGGTGATTGTCATCTGTTTGAAAAAAAGCGGGCACCGCGCCGGCGGCCAATAGGAGGAGAACGGAATTCTGCGGAAAGAGGACGAACTTGGCCAAGCTGGCGAGCCGGTCCAAAAAATCGAACCGACCCCCCTCCATCACCACCCGCACACCCCATAGATAGTGGTAGGTCAGGTTGTCGAAGATGAATCCACCCGGCTCGCGCAGGAAAAAGTAAAGAGAAAATGAAAAAGTGGCGCAAAAACCGAAACACCAGTACAGAATCCTTTCCGTTCGCGGCTTTTCTGCGCGGAAAAGCAGGTAAAGAAAAAATACGACTGGGGGAACCAGCATAAAACCGCGCAAGTTGGCGGCCATTCCGACGGCCAACCCGCTGAAAAGATGGCCGGCCCAGCTCCTCGCTTCAATCAGAAACCAAAAAGACAAAATAACAAACAAATCGGCCCAAGCGAGCGGCTTGGCGACTGAGTGATTGGCCAAAAGCAAGCCGTGAAGCATCCAAAAACCCCAGAGAACGAATCCGATTTTTTCGTTCCACAACCGCCGGGCTATCAAAAAAAGCAAAACACCGATAAACAGGGATGGAAGGGCGGAAACAATTCGAGATACAAACAAACTTGCCCAGCCCCAACCAGAGAAGGGAGCCAATAAATAGGGAAAACAGGGTGGATGGACATAGGCGAAATCCAGATAGGGGTGATTTCCAGCGGCGACTTCCCTAGCGGCGGAGACGTAAAGCCCCTCGTCGGCATCGATAAGCCGAAGGAACATAAAAATTGACAAGAAGGTAACGTGCAGAAGAATCATTACAAAAATTTTTCTGCGGAGCGACCAATTCTGCCAGAAATTCATTTCAGCCGGGACTCGATGAAATTCGACAGCCGTTCGGCCTGCTTATCCCAGCCGAACGGCGCGCGCAAAGTTTCGGGAAGAGCGGGCAAAGAACCCTTCTCCCATTGTTGATAGTAATACTCCAGCTTCTCGACAATTTCCTCTTCCCGGCTACAAAGCACGCCGACCGGATATTGCGCCAAAAATTCGGCCACTGCTCCTTTCTCCGTGGCGACGGCCAGAACCGGCCTGCCCAAGCCAACATATTCGAAAAGTTTGGCGGGAGTTGTTAAACGGTATTTTTCCTCCGGGGACAAGAAAAGGAGCAAAACGTCCGCTGCGGCAAGCCTTTCCAAAAGAAGACGATGCGCAAGATAGCCGGCAAGTTCGGTTTCCCCGGCTAAACCGAGTTCCTCCACCCATTCGGTGACCGCCAAGCCGAGGGTTTTTCCGGCCAAAAACAGCCGGAAACTTCTTTTTTTCTCTTTTTTCCAGCGGGCCAGCGCCTGGAAGAATGAAAGCGGGCTGGTGGCCGGGCTTAAGGTTCCGCCGTAGGCCAGCGTGAAAAGCTTTTGCGAAGATGCCGGAGTGGGAACTTTTAACTCCGGATCGAAGCCGTTGAAGACGGTGGTCACTTTGCCCTCTCCTACCAAGGAGGCAAGAAAATCCTTCAAGCCGTCGTTGACCGCCGTTACTCCGCCGGCGGCGGACAGGAGCCGTTTCAGCTTTTTTTGCCGTCTTTGCCAGGGGGTGGAGCTCTCCCCCGGCGCTTCCACCTCCCAAGGGTCGCGGAAGTCGGCGAACCAGCGGACCTCGTTGGTCTGTTTGAGCCAGAGCCCGGCCAGATGGATGGAGGGAGGCGGGGAGGTCGTCCAAACGACCGCAATGGAGAACTTTTCAATCAGGCGGCACCCCTTGGCCCAGAGAAACGGCACACAGCCGAGTTTCGAATCCCAAGGCAATTTTTCAGAGAAGGAGCGGAAGCCCGCATCCGTTCTTTTTTTCCGCCCCATTAAGTAAGATACTCTTGCCGGGTCCAGCGAACCGGCGCGGAAAATGGGAATTTCTTTGGGAAAGGTTTCGAGAAGGGTTGAATCCGTTTCCCAATAGGAAACGGGTTTTACGGTCAGCACATAAACGCGCCAACCCAGCCGGTGAAGATATTTGGCCAATCCGAGCGGCCGCTGGATCCCGGCCATTCCAAGCGGCGGGAAATAGTAGCTGATGACGAGAATCGACCGGTTCATTAATGTTTCCCCGCCAGTTTCAAAAAGGCCTCCTCCACGTCGGCCATATTATCCTCCCATACCGCCCGGGCGGAGACACGCTCGAAAGCCCGCTCGCCCAGCCGCATCCGCAGTTCCGGGTCGTCTAAAAGTTTGCCGATGAGAAAGGCCAGCATTTCATCATTTTTCGGGACGAAGGTTAGTCCATTCTCCATAACCGTAATCCACTCGGAATTGCCGGGGATTTCGGTCACTACGCAGGCCAGCTTCGAAGCCATCGCCTCAAGCAGCGAAACGGAGGTGGAATCGGAAAGGGCGGTGGAAACGTAGATGTCAGCCTCCAGCATCATTTTGCGGTAATCGGATACCGAAAGCTCCCCCAGAAATGAGAGCCGGTTGGCGACTCCCAGCCTGGAAGCCAGTTTTTCCAGCTTAAATTTCTGCGAGCCCGTTCCGATAATTACCGCCTGCCAATTGGGGGCGGATTTTGACCGGGCGAGCGCCCGAATAAGAGTCTCGACATTGTACAGTTTTTCCAGCCGCCGGCAGGAAAGAATCGTCAAATTTTCCTTCGTGCCTGATAAGGCTCTTTTTTCCCCTTGCTGCACAAAAGCCCGCTCCACCCCCATCGGGCGGGAAAGAAGTTTGTTCTTGTTCACGCCGAGGTACAAAACCTCGAGCGCCGACGCTTTCGAATCCGCCAAAACCAGACCGGCTTTGGAAAGGGAGTGGGAGGCGCGCCATTTGTGCAGAAAGCTTTTGTGGGGGGAAATCAGAACGTCCGATCCCCAAGTGGTGATGGCCAGCGGCCGGGCACCGGCCAGGGCACTGATGAAACCGTAGTTGGGAACAAAGTGGGCATTGACCAAATCAGGCCCGAGTTTGGCGATCTCTTTTTTGAGCTCCCGCACAAGCGAAAGATAGCCCAAAACCCGCCCCGGCAGGCGTGGAAAGAGGCGGCGGTAACCGGGAATTTCCTCCTTGGGCGGCTCGGCCGACCAAGCGAAAACCTCGTGCCCCCGGGCGGCAAAAAAACGAACCCAGCGGATGAAGTGAATACTATGGGCATCCCCCAAAAAAAGAATCTTCACTTCCGGCCCCGGACTTTTTCGAAAGCGGAGCGGAGCTTTCGTTTCAGGGGCGACGCATGGCCGTATTCAAAGACCGTCTTTTTCTCCCCACCCATCCGCTCTTTGAATTCGAGGGCACCCTTTGCTCCTTCGGGCGTCTGACCGAAACCGGCTTCCTTGAAACCGTTCTCCAAAGCCCAAGACAGGATTCCATCCATCAGGAAATAGCCGGGGCGATCCTCTGAAAATCGGGGGTCAAAGCCGGTATCCCAGAAAACGATTTTATCCTTGAAAAGAAAGCAAATTTGATAGGCCGCCAGAACTCCATTTTTGCGGGCGCAAAACCAGGCGGCCCGTTTGGATGGAATCAAAATGGCGAAAAGATTTTCAAAGAATCGTTTTGTATAAAAATCTTTCTCCGCTCTACGGCCGGAAAAAGCGAAGAACTCGGCCAGCGTTTCTTTATTTTCCAGCCGGTCCAAGAAAAACCCGGCCTGCCGCGCGTGTTCGATATCCTTGCGGGCCGAGCGGGAGAGCTGGGCGCCGTAATCCGGCGTTAGGATCAACGAGTGGGTGAAATTGGTTTTGGAAGAGAAACCAAGCGCAACCAGCGCCGGCGTTTCCTGCTCGGCAGAGACCATCAGCCGTTCCGTGCGTGGATGTCTTGCGAGTTTCAGCCATTCGGTGTACAGGGCGCCCTCCAGGCCGGATTCTGTGGAAATCACGCCGCCGTAACTGCCCATGGGCATGGAATAGTAGTTATCCAGCCCTTTGCGCGCCCGGACGAACGGTAACCCGGCACGGTAGCTCCCGTCCGGGGCGACATCGACCAGAAAGCAGCTTTTAAAAAACGAATAGCTCTCTTCCCAGAGCTGGGCCCATTCAGCGGTGTGGAAAAAAGTGGCGGAAGGGGCGGCTGCCAAAAGTTTTTCCCACTTCGGCCGTTCCAGCTCGGAAAGTTTGAGAAGCCTAATCAACTTAAAACTGCCGGATAAGGGCCAATTTGCCGGTGAAACTTTTTTGGCCGGGGACGTGCACCAAGAAAAGATAAATGCCTGAAGCGACATATTTTCCCTGTGAGTTTTTTCCGTCCCAAAAGTCGGCCTTTTCCAGCCGCCGCACCTCCTCCCCAGCCGTGGTGTAGATGTGCAGCCGGGCCTCCAAGGGGAGCCGGCGAAAATAGACCCGCTCGCTGCCGGTACGAATAATAAAGGGATTGGGGAACGCCTCAACCGCCGAGGGGGGCACGGTTTCCTCCAAAACCTGTGTGGAGAGACGCGAAAGCCCGCCGGTGGTGCCAATCCAGAGGTAGCCCGTTTTGGGGTCGAAGTCCATATCGTTAATCAAGGGAGCCACGAGGCCGGAGTTTTCCGGCGTGAAGGGGCCGAAAATCTCCCCTTCATGAGTGATTAAAACCAGCCCGTTGGTCATGCCAATCCACTTGTTGTTGCGCGGGTCCACCACGATGGAGTTCACCTGCCCCACCGGCGGCGGCAGGGGGACGGTTTCGAAGATGCTGAAATCGGCATTGAAACGGGAAAGCCCCAGCCCGGTGCCGGCCCACAAAGTTCCCTGGCGGTCGACTGCAATGGCGGTCACCCGATTGTCTAAAAGAAAATTATTCTCCTTGTTGTAATAGGTAAGCACCGTATCACTCAGGCAAATCTCGAAGGGAAAGACACCACGGCAAATTAAAGAGTCCAAGTTCAAATCCGCCACGCCGGCTGTGGCGCCAGCGGTCTTGAAGGCAATCCAGATATGATTGCCGAAGGGATACAAGGCCACGATGTCGCTGGAAACAAGACTATCTGTCCCTTCGAGCCAGACGGTTTTACTGAATGTCGTAAAAGTTCCCCCAGGTCTACGCACTACCAAACCCGGGCCAACCGTATCGAGGCGCACGTTCGGAAACCAGACGTTGCCGTAATCATCCACGGCGGCATCCGTGACAATAAGCGAAGGGTCGCTGGATGTGATTCTTCGGAAGGGTGAGTTGGTGGAATCGTAGCGGGTGATGCTGTCCGGAGGAAAACCTAAACCCCAGACAGCCGAGGCCCCCGCTCCCCAGAAGCTGTACCACTTGTTGCCGGCTTGGTCGATGTCGATGCCCCAGGCCTGTCCGGCAATTTGCGGATAGATGGCCGGGTCGAGAATCGTCCAGTTTAAACCGTCAAACATTGAGGCACCGTACCGGTCGTTGGCGCACCAGATTTTTCCGCCGGCATCCACCGCTAAATCGTCAAAATAATTTCCGGGCGGCCCCAAGGGGCGGTAAATGGACCAGAAACCGCCCCGCCAGCGGGCAAACCCCTTCCCGCCCGTGCCGGCAAAGAGCTGATTTTGGGAAGTCACAAATAATGCGGGAAAAACGCGGGCGCCCTCTACCGTGTCGCTGCCCAGAAGAAAGGCGCCGGTCGGCGTGACTCCCGTCAAACCAAACTGAAAAGACGCATACAGCGTGTCAGCGAAGGCTGCCATTGTGGTGACAAACCCGAACGAATCGACTTCCGGCCGGAAACGCCGAAAGCGGCCGGAGTCGGGAACAAACGAATAAATTCCTTTTATAGTCCCAACCAAAAGGGTGTCCTGAAAATTCAAAAGTGAATAAGAATCTTCATGATTCAAGCCAACATTGCTGCTGCGGCGGAAGCTTAGCCAGCGGGCCGGATCCAGAAGATTGGGATCGTTTTTATACCCGCACGCCACCCCCTGCGGCGTGGCGGCCCAAATGGAGTCGCGGAAAAGCGTGAGGGAGCGCACGGGCGTTTCGATATTGATGGTACCGAGCCGGCGGTAAATTTCCTTCATTTCGCCGCCGTTCCGCTCGGTAAGGAACAAGGCCACCCCGATGTCCGTTGCAATCCAGAGCCGATCTGAGTCCGGCAGGATGGCGGAAAGCTTGAGCGCCCGGCCATCCGGCGCCATCATCGGATAAACGGTAAAACGATTGCGGGCCAATTCAAACTTGGTCAGGGTGCCGTTGTCAGCCCCCGCCCAGACGTTCCCCCTTCCGTCGGCGGCCACCGACAAAAGGAAGTTGCCTCCCAATCCTTCGGCGTTGGTGTAAACCTGGCGGCTTTCGGTTACGGGGTCAAAGCGAGCCAATCCGCCGGTGGTGGCGACCCAGAGATAGCCGCCGGAATAGGCAAAGCCGCGAACGTCGTTCGTATTTGTGTAGTTTTTCCACTCGCCGATGACGAAAGCAAATGCGGCGGAACAGGTCAGAAGTGAAACCAAAAAAGACAAGCCGAACGTTTTTTTCATCATGCTATCCCAAACCGGCGCTTAACATATCCCTGCGCAAGCGAGAGAACAGCCAGAAGCGAAACGACAAAACAGCCCTGCGGAAAAAAGTCCCCCCAGCGGGAATAGAAAGTGATTTCCTGCCTCAACGGAATTTCGGCCATCACGATTTGCTTTTTGAAAAGTTCTCCCTCGGAAATGACCCGGCCGTACGGGTCGAAGGCGGCCGAGATGCCCGAATTGGCGGCGCGCACGAGCGGGACCCGGTTTTCCACTGCCCGGAATAAGGCAATCCGCTCGTGCTGGTAGGGGCCGTTCGTGCGGCCGTACCAGCCGTCGTTGGTGATGCCCACCAAAAACTTCGCCCCTTTCAAAACAAACCGCCGCACCAAATCGGGAAAGACCACTTCGTAACAAATCAGTGCGGCGTACGGGCCGAAGGAAGATTGCAGGAGTAGAATTGAATCCCCCGGGGTGAAATCCGCCTGCCCTACGTGAATGTCTTTCAAAACACGCACCCGACCGGAGAAAGGAATCGTTTCGCCGAATGGCACCAGGTGCAACTTGCTGTATGGAATGGACGGGACGCCCGAAGTGTCAAAGTGGTAGGCCGAGTTGTAGTAGAGATATTGGTTCGGGCCGAGCGTGCGGTAAGCCAGCGTCCCCACCAGCATCTCCTTTTTGGCCACCTGCGCCATCGCCATAACTTGATACAAATAGTTCGGCTCCTGGAGCAAATAGCAGGGGGCCGCCGTCTCCGGCCAGACCAGAAAATCGGCCCCCGCCGCGGCGGCCACAAAGACCAACTCCCGGTAGGTGTCAAAACTTTTTTGGGTAAAAGCGGCATCCCATTTGCTCCAGCTATCGATATTTCCCTGTAAAAGCGCAACTTTCATCACCGATTCGTTCCTCGCATTGGCCAAAAGCCGTGCCCCATACACGCCCGGCGCAAGCCAGAAAAGAAAGGCGGCGGCAAAACCGAGCCAGCGCTTTTTGCCTGCGTTTTCAAAGGCGAAAAAAATCAGCAAATTGAGACAGACAATCCAAAAGGAAAGCAACGTGTCGCCGGCAAAAGGCAAAAGCTGCAGCCAGGCGGGATAGTAACTTTGCGTATAGCTCAAGTTCGTCCAGGGGAAAGCGAGTTCTCCCAAGGTGCGAAAGTATTCAAGCGCAACCAGCAAAAACGGCAGAAGCAGATAAGCTTTCCATCCCCAGCGTTTTTTTGAAAGCCCGAAAATCCAGAACGGCACGGCCCAATAGAAGGCCAGAATCAGAATCATTGCAACCGTACCCGGAAGAGTCACTCGCCATGTCCAGAAAAGAGCGGTGGCGTTGAAAGCCAATCCAAACAAGTAGGCCAAGTAAAGATGCTGTTTGGGTGTTTTGTTTTTCAGCGCATACAAAACCGGAACCAAAACAAAGTAGGCCAGAAAACCGGTTGAGAACGGCGGATAGGCCAAGGTCAGAAGAAGACCACCAACAACAGCCAGGAGAGAATCTCGCCGGGTAATACCCGGTCTCGTTTCTAAAGCAGGGGCGATATCAGGGGGAAAAGTCAATACTTCAGTCATTGGCCACAAGGGTTCGGCCGGTCATCTCTTTGGGCTGGGGGAGCTTCAAGAGTTCAAGAAATGTGGGGGCAATATCGGCCAGAATTCCGCCGGAACGCAAAGAAAGGTGCTTTTCCGGCGCCACAAGCGTGCAGGGAACGGGATTGGTGGTGTGGGCGGTGTGCGGGCCGTTCGTTTGATAATCCCACATCGTTTCGCAGTTACCGTGATCGGCGGTAATCAAGGCCGTCCCGCCGACTTTCGTGACTGCTTCCATTACCTTGCCGACGCTGGCGTCAACGGTTTCAACGGCCGCGATGGCCGCCTTCAGAACACCCGTGTGTCCAACCATGTCAGGATTGGCATAATTTAGAATAATTACATCGTACTTTTTTGACAGAACGGCCTCCACCACTTTTTCAGTTACTTCCGGCGCGCTCATTTGTGGCTGCAAATCGTAGGTCGGCACTTTGGGGGAGGGAATCAGGATTCTATCTTCACCTGGATGGGGCTTTTCGTTCTGGCCGTTGAAAAAGAAGGTTACGTGGGGGTATTTTTCCGTCTCGGCGATGCGCAGTTGCCTCCTCCCCGCTTTGGATAAAACCTCGCCGAACAGGTTGGTCATCGTCATTTGCGGAAAAGCCACGGCGGCTTTTAATCGGTCATCATAATGCGTGAGCGTGTACAAATCGACACGCGGCCTTTTCACCACCCCTTCCACAGGAACATCTTTTTCCGTAAGCATAAACGAGAGCTGCCGTCCCCGGTCGGTGCGAAAGTTGAAGAAGATGACTTGGTCGCCATCAGTAATCAAATTGGGCTTTTTGCTTTCCACATAAATCGGCTCCATAAATTCATCGGTCGTCCCCTTGGAGTAGAAATCTTTGACCGCGGCCACCGGATCTTTGGTTTTCTTCCCTTCGCCGTTGACCAGCAGGCGATATGCCTTGGAAGTTCTTTCCCAACGTTTGTCCCGATCCATTCCCCAATAGCGGCCGGAAACGGTGGCGAGTTCTCCAACTTGTTCCTGACGGCAGAAATCCACGACCTGCTGGATGAATCCCGCGCCGGAAGTGGGGGGGCAGTCCCGGCCATCCAGAAAGGCGTGGACAAAGACATCCGGTACGTTTTTCTGTTTGGCCATCCGCAATAGGGCAAAAAGATGTTCAATGGATGAGTGCACCCCTCCGTTGGAGACCAGACCAAGCAGGTGCAAACCGACCTTGTCTTTTTTGGTCTTCTCCATTGCTTCGACCAAGACAGGATTTTTGAAAAAATCCCCTTCTTCAATTGATTTGTCGATGCGGGTGATCTCTTGATAGACGATACGGCCGGCGCCCAAATTCAAATGCCCCACTTCGGAGTTCCCCATCTGCCCCTCCGGCAGGCCGACCGAGCGGCCGGAGGCGCCAAGCTGGGTATAGGGGTTGCCGTCGAATAGCCGGGCCAAGTTCGGCTTTTTGGCCAGGGTGACGGCGTTGTATTGGTCGGCTTCCCGGACTCCATAGCCGTCCAGGATGATGAGAATCAGCATAAACTAAGCGCCGCGCTGGAGCGAATCCCGTACGGCCAGAAACTTTTCCGGCTCATAGGGACAGCAAATGCGCAAAACGGGCCGGTCGGAGGAATCGGCAAACTCCACCACGGGATCCGGTTCCCCGCGTCCCAAATCCTCCTGCGTGAAATGAAGGGTTTGAAAACTGCTTGGGTTGATGTGCACCCGGCAGGCGCATTCCTTCAACTCCAGCAAAATTTCGTTCGGGTGAACGGTAAAGGTGATTTCTCCGCTCATGTTGACCGCTGCGCCGGAAGTTCCTGCCACAACCAAGACTTTTCCGAGCTCTTCGAGTTTTTTCAAAACCGGCTCCAGCCCGCTCATTGCAAAACCACCTCTTTTTTCCCGGCGGTAATTTCGCCGATGACCCAAAACTTTTCGTTCATCCCCTTCAAGTCCCGCAGCACGTCCTCCAACTTATCCTTGGCCACCACGGCAATCATCCCGATTCCCATATTGAAAACCTGGTGCATCTCCTCTTTGCTCACTTCCCCCGCTTTTTGGATAAGTGAAAAGATGGGGGGAACCTCCCAAGTGGAGGCGCTCACCACGGCAGAGGTCTCGAAGGGCAGAATTCGCACCAGATTTCCAGGTATCCCCCCGCCGGTGATGTGGGCGAGACCGTTTAATTTCCCTTGCAGAATCAAGGGGTGTAATAAATGAAAATACGAGCGGTGGACGCGCAGGAGCTCATCGGCCAAGGTCGTTCCGTTGTCGGGGAGAAAGCTGTCCAACCGGTAAAGACCGGAGTCCAGCAACACCTTGCGGGCAAGCGAATAGCCGTTGGTGTGGAGGCCGGAGGACGCGAGGCCGATTAAAATGTCCCCTGGAGTAATGCTCCGGCCGTCCAAGATTTTGTTTTTTTCCACAACACCGACCATAAACCCCGCCAAGTCGAACTCCCCATCGGCATAAAAACCGGGCATTTCGGCCGTTTCACCGCCCAAAAGGGGACAGTTGTGCTTTTTGCAGCCGCGGACTAATCCTTCCATCAAAACCTCCGCGGCGGAGGCATCCAATTTTCCCCAGGCCTGATAATCCATAAAAAACAAAGGAGCCGCGCCCTGTACCAGCAAGTCGTTGACGGAGTGATTGACCAAATCCTCCCCGACGGTGTCCAGTCGACGGGCGGCGATGGCCACTTTCAGCTTGGTGCCGACGCCGTCCGTGGAGGCAACCAAAACAGGCTCTTTGAAGTCCTTAGGAAAAGTCATCATCCCGCCGAAGGCGCCCACGTCCGCCAAAACCGCAGGCGTGCGGGTGGAGGCGACCAAAAGTTTGATTTTGTTTTTTACGGCGTCCGCCAGGGCGATGTCCACCCCCGCTTTTTTGTATTCACTCACAACAATCTCTGCCCGTTGATTTCCAGTTCGAATTTCATTTTCAAAAACTCCGCGGCCCGCCGACAGAAGGCCATACGGGAGAGGAAGATTTCAAAATACTCCATCACCTGCGAAATCGAGGTGTCGATTTTCAATTCGAGGGAGATAACCCCCTTGTCCTCCTCCACCCGCAAAAAGGAGGAAGTGGCCGCGTAGTTCACCCGGTCGTGGATATCCTCCTTGATGGAGCCGGTGGCGCGCACCCGGGAGCGGTGCACGTCCGATTTGTCCGCCAAAATCACGGCCGCGCCGATTTCATTCACCGGCTGTCCCCCCCGCTCTTCGTGGCTGCCAATGGCCGCCATAATTTCCAGAACCTCCTCTTTGGGCATATCCATATTGGACAGAATCCGGTAGGCCAAAAGGGCGCCCGTCTGGGCGTGATGGTCGCGGGTGACCACGTTGCCGATGTCGTGCAGATAGGCGGCGATGGAAGCGAGCTGGGCCTGGCGTTCGGTGCGTTTGAGACGGGTCATCACGTTGTAGGCGATATTGGCCACTAAAGCGGTGTGGCGCAACCCGTGTTCTGTATAACCAATGACCCCCAAGTAGCGATCGGCCATTTCGATAAGCAGCCGGACGTCTTCGTTTTTCTTGACCTCTTCAAGGGTTACCAGTTTTTCCTGGATAGCCATTTTTGCCATTCACTTAAACTACGAAAAAAGGGAGCGGACGGCAAGTTACGGGGATTTGATTACCCGAACACCTCCCAAACTGCGTCGGCATTAGACCAAACTTTGCGGGTCGACAAGGATGTCCAAAAAAACCGAATCGACTTTGTGGAAGCGCTGCCAGTCCTCTTTTAGCTTTTTTAATTCGGCAATAAGTTTCAAAATCTGGCCGGTTTTGAGGAGCACCTGCCAGCGGTAACGGTTGCGCAATTTGGCCAAAAAATGGGGGGCGGGGCCCAGCACTTCGAGCGGTTTGACACTCTTTGCCATTTCGGAAAGTTTTTGAGCCCAATTGGCGGCCGAATCGCGGGCGGCGTCTTCTTTTTTGGAAGAGAAAATGAGCAAAACGAGCCGCGAAAAAGGAGGATAAAAATGCCTTTTCCGCCCGGCGATTTCATTCTCGTAAAACTGCCGATAGTCGCTCGCGGCGACTTCCTGCAAGATCGGATTTTCCGGCTGGTAGGTCTGGATTAAAACCTTTCCCTCCTTGATGTGCCTTCCGGCCCGGCCGGCCACTTGGGTCAAAAGCTGAAAAGTACGCTCGCGAGAACGGAAATCGGGCAGATAGATATGGGCATCGGCGGAAAGGACACCAACCCAGTTAACCAGCGGGAAATCCAGCCCCTTGGTGACCATTTGGGTGCCCAAAAGCAGGTGGTATTTCCTGGCGGCGAAACCGGAAAGAATTTTGTGATACGCCCCGGCTTTGCGGGTGGTATCGTAATCCATGCGCGCCACGCCCAAATCTTTGAATGAGGCCAGGCCCTCCTCCACCCGCTGGGTGCCGGTGCCGCGGAAATCGAGCGTGGCACCGAGGCACTGGGGACAGACTGTCGGGGCTTTTTCCTTTTTTCCGCAAAGATGGCAGCGCAGCGTTAAATCCTTTTTGTGATAAGTGTAGGCGGCGTCGCAGCGGGGGCAGATGAAGACAAAGCCGCAGGAGGAGCAATGAACCCAAGAGGAAAAGCCGCGGCGGTTCAAAAACAAAATCGCTTGATTCCCTTCTTCCAGCGACTTTTTCAGGCTGGAAACCAGCGTGCCGGAAAGATTCCCGGCCAGAAGCGGTTTGGCTTCGCGGCGCAAATCAATGATTTCGAACCGGGGTAATTTCTGCCCGCCGAAACGTTCGGTCAACTCCAATAGTTTGTACTTGCCCGTCTGGGCGTGATAGAACGACTCGACCGAGGGCGTGGCGGAACCCAGAACGATTGGAATTTCTTCGATTTGCGCCCGCATCAAGGCGGCATCGCGGGCGTGGTAATAGGGCACCGCTTCGGTCTGCTTGTAGCTGACGGAATGCTCCTCGTCCACAATGATTAAACCAAGCTTTTCCAAGGGGGCAAAAACCGCCGAGCGGACGCCGACGACAATGGGATACGCCCCGGTGCGTACGGCCTTCCACGCTGCCGCTTTTTGGCCGGGGGTCAAGCCGGAGTGCAAGGCGGCGACCTGGTTTCCGAAGCGGGCCCGGAAGCGGGTGATGATTTGGGAAGCGACCGAAATTTCGGGCAAAAGAACGAGCGCCTGCCGCCCCTGTTTCAGAACTTCTTCGATGGAGGCGAAGTACACCTCCGTTTTACCGGAACCGGTGACCCCATAGAGTAAAAACGGCTCAAAGCGCCCGGCTCCAAGCGTCTCGCGGATGGTTTCGAAGGCGGTTTTCTGCTGGGCGGAGAGAACGAGCTCCTTTTTTTGCGGAAATACGGCCCGTTCCTCCTCCGATTTCTTTTCGAGTTTGACCAGTCCCCTTTGAGCCAGAGCGGAGATAGCCGTGCGGGAAAGGCCGAAGCGTTTGGCTAATTCGGCAAGCGGATGAAAGCCGGGGCGCTCCAGAAGGAATAAAAGCAGATGTTTTTTCTTTTCATCTTTGGCTGGAATTTCGGAAACAAGTTTTAAAAATTCAGCCGACGAGGATTCATTCTGAAAATCGAGGTTGGCGGAAAGGCACAAAACCTTTTTGGCGCCGGGACTCTCTTCCAGAACGTCGAAGCTGGCAATCCAGCCGCGGCGTGCAAAATCCAAAAGGTGCCGGTTCAAAGCCGCTTTGGGAAACCGCGAGGCGAGCTTTTTCAGTTCAACTTCTCCCTCATTGGCAAGAAAGAAGAAGAGTTCCTTTTCCGTTCTGAAGAGTTCGTCCGGAACGGGGGTGTCGGCCGGCAAAAGAAACTTTATTTTACGAAAGATTTTGCTTTGCACTTCCCCGGGCACCGCGGCGCGCAGGGCGGGGCCGAGAGGGCTGATATAATAGTCCGCCGCCCAGCGAACCAATGAAAGAATGGACGGCAAATAGGCCGGTTGTGAATCGATTACCTTTTCTACGGTCTTAATTCCCGGGGTGCGGGGGGCGTCCAAGCCGATGACTACGCCGATTTCTTTTTTGGAACCGAGCGGCACCACAACCCGGCAACCCAAAAGAACTTTGGGATCAACCCCCTTGGGTGCTTCGTAGCTTAAAGCGGGGCCGGCACGAAAGGGAAAACCGACTTCAAGCGGCATAAACAAAAAAGGCGGAGCGAGTCCGCCTTTGGGAAAAGCCAGTTTTTTTCATTTTTGCGTGGCTGGTTTGCCACTTAACTTTTGGAATTTCTCAAAAGCTTCTTTAGCCTCTTTGGCCATTCCCAATTGGGCGTACGCTCCGGACAGCGATTCCCACAACTCCGGAAATCCGGGGAATTTATCCGTAGCCGTTTTTAAAACATCCTTGGCTTTCGCATACTCTTTGAGGGAAGCCAACGCCAGCCCCCGATTATACCACGAATTGCTGTCCGCCGGGTTTTTGGCCAGATAGCGCGTATATAGCGTATCGGCCTGGTGAAAATACGGAGCCCCTTCCTTGAAGGTTTTGGCGTTCGAGCCCTTGCCCAAGTTGTACATGGCCAATTGCCCCAAAAATTCGGCCGAGTCGGGATACTGGCGCAAAAGTTTTTGGTATACGTAAACCATTTTATCCAAACTGTCTTCAGCCCCGTAGAGCTGGCCTAAAAGCCCCCAGGCATCCCAAAATGCCGTATCGGCCGCCACCACTTTTTCCAGAATACCTATGGCAGCCCTGTAATCTTTCTGGTTGACAAGCCCAACGGCATAAGCATATCCCCAACGGGTGGAATCGGGTTTCATTTTGAAAGCCACCCCATCATAATAGGTAGAGGTGTCCTGAATGCCGAGGGCATAATAAACGAAGGAAAGATTTTTGTAGGGGCCGGTGGCGGTGGAGTCCATCAGGATGCAGCCACGATAGAGATTGATTGCCTCCCTGAAATTTTTGATGCTGTCTTTGCGGGTGGCCGCCTTGGTTCCCTTCTCCAAAAATCCGATGGCCTGGTTGAACGTTTCGCCGAACACAACCGCCTTCAGCGTTTCGGCCTTGGGTTTCCATTGCGGGGAGAACTTGATGGCAGCGTTCAGAGCGTCCATCATTTTTTGGAATTCTTTTTTCTGGGAGTACATCCAGGCCGCCGTGTACTGCATCTCCCCGTCTTCCGGGTAGCACTTGAGTCCCTCGGTAATCAGCTGTTCAGCGCGTTTCAAATCCTGTTTTCCCTGGGAAGGGTTGATGTAGATTTTGGCCGAACGGGTGTAATAATCGCGCGGCTTGCAGTCAGCCCAGACAAACGTTGCCCAGACACTCACCATGGCGAAAGTCAGCAAAAGCTGTCTCATCCTCTTTCCTTCCTCACTTATTCTCATAACGCACGGTCAAAGTTAGCTTGGTTTCCTTGTCCTTGTCAACCGATATTTCGAACCAGACCGTGGAGGCATCTTTTTTGATGGAGGAGTGGGAGCTTTGGCGAATCTCCCAGAAACCCCAAAAATGCTTGACCACCCGGACGGTCACTGGCTCGGTTTTGTGGTTGCGCACTGAAATTTCCCAATCCTCCTCCCAAACCTTGTTGGAAATCTGGCGGCGGTCTTTTTGGGCCTGTTCGCACGCGATGTCGAACGCCTTGCCGACCGTAAGCTCCACCCGTTCATCCTTGGGGGTGTGCTCCAGGTTGTCTTCGCCGATAAGCTCGATGCCTCCATCCGTGTCTCTTTTCATTATACGCACGATGCCGGCCGGCAGCGCCATCCCCAAACCGGCCTCCTTGGCGTTCTTGAACTCCAAAACGACCGAGGCTTTTTTGGCATCCCGATCGGGGTCATAAATGAAGTGTTTTTTAACCGGCGTTTCAGCGGGGTCAAAAAGGGAAACCTGCTTGATTTGATTATTGGCCAGCGTGGTCGGAAACGCTAAGGTGTAAAGGTGGTATTCGAAGAAGGATTTTTCTTCAAATGGTGCCACCGCCTCCGCCGCCACGCCGTCCATGGCCCGCATAAGACGCGGCTGTTTGGCACGATGTAATTCACCGGCAACCAGTTTTAACTTTGCTTTTGGATAAGTAGCCCCGGAACGGTTGTCGATGGAAACCCAGCCAGAGAGGGAGAGCCGGTCGTCGGTGGGGTTGACCAGAGCAACATATTCGGCGTGCCAGCCCAGATTTCCTGTCAAATACGAAACCTGACACTTCTCCTTGCCTGAATAACGGCTGTTGAAGAGCCAGACCAAAGTCGGGCGGGTGTAAAAGCCGGCGGGCAATTCCGGCATTGAAATGTTGACCACTTCTCCAGAGTTGACCATCCGTATACCGCCATTGGAAACATCGAGAACGTAATTCCCGCCGCTATAGGAAAGTAGTTTGCCGGAAAAGACCTTTTGGTCCTTGGTGACCAAATCGATGGTTTTGTCCAGATACTTGTTCAAAAGTTTTTCCGAGCCGACCAAATCGAATTCAAAATTCTGCTCGAGCAGGTCAATATCATTTTTCTTGACAAGCGGTTCAAAGCGAACAGAAGTCGGGTCTAAAGATGCGGCCACATCTGTGATTTTGACCGTGTCTGCGCCGCGCTTGAAAGAAAGCTCCCGGACATCCTTGACCAGCCCCCGGCCGTCGTTGTAGACAGTGACGGTCAAGTCGCTCTGGGAAAAGGTATTGGAAGCAAAAAAGATGGTGAGGAAACAACCCAACAGCCACCCCCTTCTGAAACCGGTTTTTTTATCCTCTGACATAGCTTCTCCCTCCTGTCATCCTATAATACTCATCCCTCTGGACTATATTCCCAGGTTTTTCAAACTTTCTTCCAGTTCCCGTTTCATACCTTCGAGTTTGGCCAGCTTCTCTTTTTCCTTGACCCGCACCGACTCCGGCGCTTTGGAAAGAAATTGGGAATCCGATAGACGGGCCGAGGTACCGGCGATAAGGCCGGAAATCCGCTCCAGTTCGACTTTTAATTTCTCACGCTCCGATGCAACATCTACATTTTTCGTATATATCATGAAGTGCTGTGCATGTGGTAAAACTGATAAGTTTGACCAATTTTGGGGCTTCTCATTTAACCATATATTCAACTCAGATGCACGAACGATATCCTTCAAATATGGTTCAGTCTTGTTGAAGAATTCCTGATAGTCTTTATTGGTTACTGTAATTATAAAAGTAACTTTTTCACTTGGTGGCACCTGCGCTTCTGATCTCAAGTTCCTCATACTACTACTGCTTAATTGAAACATGTTTACTTGTTCATCTAGCTCAATTTCTTGTTTGATATAAACTTGTAAATTTTGCCAGCTTTCTTCGGTAATGCTTCTCAAGTTCCCAGCGAAGCCGAGTGAGGCAAAAAGCTCTTCGGTTACGAAGGGAACAAACGGATGTAGGAGAATGAGCATTCGCCTAAGAAGCGAGGCCAAAACCCGTTCCGTTTCGGCTTTTTCGGCTTCTGAACCTTGGCGCAAACTTGTTTTGGAAAGTTCCAGATACCAGTCGGCGAAATCGTGCCAGAAAAGTTCGTACAACGCGAGCGCTGCGGCGTTGAAGCGGAAGGCCTCCAATTCCTTGGTGACTTTGGCCACGGAAGTATCCCAGCGCCCCAGCATCCAACGGTTGGCCCAGTTTTCAACCTTGCTTGGAATTCCTTCTGCCGCCCGTTTATCCAAATCAGGAACGGACATTTGCACGAAGCGGGCGGCGTTCCAGAGCTTGTTGGCGAAGTTCCTCCCCTGCTCAAAGCTGTTGGAGGAAAGCTTGGGATCCTCCCCCTCCGGCGACGCGAAAACCAAGGTGGCCCGCAGGGCATCCGGGCCGAATTTGTCAATGATTTCCAACGGGTCGATGCCGTTGCCCAGCGACTTGGACATCCGCCGGCCTATTGAATCCCGCACGGTGCCGTGGATATAGACATCGGAAAACGGCTCTTTTCCCATAAACTCCAGTCCGGCCATTACCATCCTCGCCACCCAGAGAAAAATGATTTCCGAAGCGGTGAAAAGGGATTTGGTCGGATAGAACAATTCCAAATCGCGCGTTTTTTCCGGCCAGCCGAAGGTGGAAAAAGGCCAGAGCCAGGAGGAAAACCAGGTATCCAGAACGTCTTCATCCTGCCGGAATCGGGTCGATTTACACTTAGGACAATTTTTAGGTGTCTCGACCGAGACAAACGTTTCGCCGCAGTCGCAGTAGTAAACTGGAATGCGATGCCCCCACCAGAGCTGGCGGGAAATGCACCAGTCGCGGATGTTATTCAACCAATGGGAATAGACCGAGCCCCAATGGGGCGGATGAAAGCGGAGTTTTCCTTCCTCGTAAACTTTCAGAGCCGGAAGGGCCAAGGGCTGCATTTTTACGAACCACTGCTCGGATAGATACGGCTCGACCACCGTGTTGCAGCGATAACAGATGCCGACCGAATGGTGATACGGCTCGATTTTTTCCAAAAGCCCTTTTTCTTCGAGTGCCTTCACTACTTGCCTGCGGGCCTCGAATCGTTCCTGCCCGGCAAACGGCCCGGCCTCGGCGTTCAAGGTTCCATCCGGATTCAAAATGTTGACCGTCGGCAGTTTGTGTTTCTGACCGAGCTGAAAATCGTTAGGATCATGGGCCGGCGTGATTTTCAAGGCCCCCGTGCCGAATTCCAAATCGACGTAGGTTTCCGCCAGAATCGGGACGGTTCGGTTGACGAAGGGAACGATGGCTTTCTTGCCAATCAAATGTTTGAAGCGCGGATTTTCCGGATGGACGGCGATGGCAGTATCCCCCATTATCGTTTCCGGCCGGGCGGTGGCGACAACGATAAACTCCTTGCTACCCTCCACCGGATAGCGGACGTACCAGAGGGAGGAATCCTCTTCTTTGGTTTCGACCTCATCGTCGGAAAGGGAGGTTTTGTCCGTCGGGCACCAGTTGATGATGTAGTTGCCGCGGTAAATCAACCCCTTGTTGAAAAGCCGGACGAAAACCTCCATCACGGCGCGGGAGGCGCCGGGGTCCATCGTAAAGCGCAGCCGGCTCCAGTCCAAGCCGCAGCCCATTTCCTTGAACTGGTTGACGATGGCATCTCCGTATTTGTTTTTCCAGGCCCAGGCGTGCTCCAGGAATTTCTCCCGTCCCAAATCCTGCTTGTTTATTCCCTGCTTGCGCAGCTCCTTCCCCACCATCACCTCGGTGGCGATACTGGCGTGGTCCACCCCGGGAAGCCATTCGACCTCGAAACCGGAAAGTTTTTTCCAGCGGATGAGGATATCCTGCAGGGTGGCGTTTAAGGCATGGCCGATGTGCAGAATGGAGGTGACGTTGGGGGGCGGCACGACGATGGAATAGACCGGCTTTTTGGTGTTCAAGTCCGGCTCAAAGATTTTCGCCTCTCTCCAAAAGAGATTCCAGCGCTGCCGGGCGGCGGCGAAATCGTATTGTTTGGGCAAAATCTCCATTTTGCAAAGGATAGTTTTTATGGCGGGAATGTCAAGGAAGTGGCGGTTTTGCTTTTAAAAACCTAACTTCCGTTCCCTATGAAGAAAAAGTCGGAAATGGAGCGGCTGATACAGATTATGGCCACGCTAAGGGGGCCGAAGGGATGTCCTTGGGACAAGAAACAGAACCATGAGACGCTCGTCCCCTATTTGGTGGAGGAGGCGCACGAGGCGATTGAGGCGATTTATGAAAAGGATTACAAGAAACTGGAAGAGGAATTGGGAGATTTGCTTTTACAGGTGGTTTTCCACGCCCAGTTGGCCAAAGAAAAAAAGCGTTTTGACATTGAGAAGGTGGCCAAAGGAATCTCCGACAAGCTGATACGCCGCCATCCGCATGTTTTCGGGAAAAAGGAAAAACTGACCCCGGCACAGGTGCTGGAAAACTGGGAAAAAAGAAAGTTAAAGGAGAAGGAAACGGGCGTTCTTGAATCGATACCAAAAACCCTGCCGATTTTATTCCGCGCGCAAAGGGTACAGGAAAAAGCGGCGCAGTTTGGTTTCGACTGGAAAAAAGCGAATCAAGTGGTTCCGAAGTTGAAAGAGGAAATAAAGGAAATTGAAAAGGATTTGAAGAAAAAGTCGGGAAAATTGGAGGAGGAAATCGGGGATTTGTTTTTCACAGCAATAAATCTCTCACGGCATTTAAAAGTTAACCCCGAAAAGGCGTTGAAGATCTCGGTGGAGAAATTTGAGAAGCGGTTTGCCTTTATCGAAGCAAGTTTAAAAAAGCAAAAGAAGAATTTGGGGGAAATGGAGTTGGAGGAATTGGACAGGTTGTGGAATAAGGCGAAGAAGCGGTAGCTATTCGTACCGCAAGGCAACTATTGGGTCCAGTTTGGCGGCCTGATAGGCGGGGTAGATGCCGAAGACCAGCCCAACCGAAACGGATACGGTGAAGCCGATGAAAACCCAGACCGGCGAGACGGCCGCCGGCAAGGGCGTGGTGGCACCGATTAAAAGGGCGATGCCCGTGCCGATGAGGATTCCGGCTATGCCGCCGGAGCAGGAAAGGGTGACGGCCTCAATCAAAAACTGCCAGAGGATGTTTCTGCGCTTGGCGCCGATCGCCTTGCGGATGCCGATTTCCCGCGTGCGCTCCTTGACCGAAACGAGCATGATGTTCATCACGCCGACGCCGCCGACCAAAAGCCCAATGCCGGAAATGCCTATCATCAAAAAGAAAATTCCCATCGTGACGGAGCGGAAGGATTCCAACAACTGCTCCTGGGTGGCCAGCTCGAAATCGTTCGGCTTGTTGTAGGGAACCCCCCGCTGGCGGCGCAGGGCGGATTCAATTTGATCCATCGCCAACTGCTGTTCTTCCAGCGAGCGGCTGCGCACTACAAGTAGAAGCTCCTTTTCCCAGGGATGCAGCCGGGCGAAGGTGCCGTAAGGAAGCACGATGATGTTGTTGGAGTTTCGCCCCAGATTGGATTTGCGGTGCTCCATCACCCCCACCACCCGGTACTTGTGGTTGTTCACCAAAATCTCCTTGCCGATCGGCTCGATTTTGGGAAAAAGCGCTTCGGCTACGTCGGCGCCGATGACGCAGACCATCGCCTTGAAATGGTGGTCGATATCGGTGATGAAACGCCCCTGCTCCACATAGTGATTGTTCACACGCTCGTAGTCCGGCAGGGTGCCGAAAAGGGAGGGACGCTTGAAGGTGTTTCCCTTGTATTTGGCGACGTTGCCGCCGTCCACGAAAACGTAGTTTTGCGGGGAAACGGCGTCCACGGCCGGGCAGAACTCCTTGATTGCCTCGCCGGTTTCGAAGGTGATCGGCTTGCGCAGCCGCTCCTCTTCCGAACGGTCGCCGAATTGAAAACCAATTTTGAACCGGGTGACGAAGATAACATTGGAGCCAAGGTTTTGAATCTGGTCGGAGACCGAACGGTTCAGCCCCTCGATGATGGAAGCCATGGCGATGACCGAAAGTACGCCGATGAAAACTCCGAGCATGGTTAAAAAGGAGCGCATTTTGTGGGCGCGCAAACTGTCGAAGGCCAGAGCCATCCCCTCCCGCATCTCCGCCCAGCGGAATTTATTCATAACGCAACGCCTCGATGGGATCCAGCCGGGCCGCCTTGGCGGCCGGGAAAACGCCAAAGAAAACCCCCACGCCGGTGGAAACCAAAAGCCCGGCGATTATCGACCAGGGCTCGATGGCGGCCGGTATCGGGGTGGTCCAGGAAATCACTTTGGCCAATAAAACCCCCAGAAAAATCCCAATTGTGCCGCCCACCACCGCGAGGGTGACCGATTCAATCAAAAATTGCAACAAAATCGAGCGGCGGCGGGCGCCGAGGGCCTTGCGGACGCCGACTTCGCGGGTCCGCTCGGTGACGGAAACCAGCATGATGTTCATAATCACGATGCCGCCGACCAGAAGGGAAATGGAAACGATGCCTACCAGCGTGAAGGAAATCCCGGTGGTCACCTGTTTGAACAGATCCATCAAGGTTTCCGCCGTGTACATGCCGAAATCATCCTTGGCGTGGTAGGGAACGTGACGGCGGGCGCGCAGAATGGCCCGCACCTGATCCTGGGCTTTTTCCATCGAAGGATAATCCCTGGCCTTGATGTAAAACTGAAGCCCTTCCCAGGGTTCCAGCTTGTTGGAAAAATATTTTTGATAAACGCTGAAGGGGATGGCGGCGAAACGGTCCTGGTTGTCTCCCAGAAAAGAACCCCGCTTTTTGGGCACTCCCACCACGGTGAAGTCGGCGTCGCCGATTCTGACTTTTTTGCCGATCGGGTCGAGCATCGGGAAAAATTTGTCGGTCAGCTCCGGCCCCAAAATCACCACCTGCCGGCGGTGGTCGTTTTCGAACTCGGTGATCACCCGCCCCTGCCCCTTGTCCACGATGTCGTCCAGCGCCACCACTTTCATGTAATTTGGGGTGATGCCGACAATCGGGACACGGGAAAAATGCTCCCGCCCGTATTTGACCTTGCGGTTGGAAACTTTTTGCAGCGCAACCTCCTCGCATTCCGTGCAGCCGGCTACCACCGCCTGGTAGTCAGCCAAGGTCAAATCCTTGCGTTTCATGGCGTCGAACCAGTCGTCGTCGGACAAAATGATGCCGAATTTTTCTACGATAAAGGTCGTGGAGCCCAAAGTCGCCAACTGGTCGGCCACCAGCTTGTTGAAACCGGAAATCAAAGAGACCATGGTTATAATCGAGGTGACGCCGATGATGACACCGACTAAGGTCAAAATAGAGCGGAGCTTATTCGCCCGCAGGGAGGTAAGCGAGATTTTAACGCTTTCCCAAATCGGCGTTTTCAGTTTTCCCATGTCGCAATACCCTTACGCCGCCCGGCGTTCGTCCTTTTCAATTTTGCCGTCCCGCAGATGCACGCTCCGCTCGGCATAGGCGGCGATGTCGTGCTCGTGGGTGACCAAAATGATGGTGTTCCCTTGTTTGTGAAGCCGGTCGAAAAGCTGCATAATCTCTGCCCCGGTGGCGGAGTCCAAATTCCCGGTCGGCTCGTCTGCCAGGATAATCGAAGGGCTGTTCACCAGCGCGCGGGCGATGGCTACTCTTTGCCGCTGCCCGCCGGAGAGTTCGTTCGGCTTGTGATGCGCCCGGTCGGTTAAATCGACCGCCGCCAGGGCCTGCTGCGCTTTTTTCTTCCGCTCCCCGGCCGGAGTGCCGTTGTAAATCAGGGGAAGTTCGACGTTGTGCAAGGCCGTCGCCCGGGCCAGCAAGTTGAAGGTCTGAAAGACGAAGCCGATCTCCTTGTTCCGGATGAAGGCCAGCTCGTCATCCGAAAGCTGGGAGACCATCCGGCCGTTCAGCTCGTAGGTTCCTTCCGAGGGAGTGTCCAGACAGCCGATTAGATTCATCAGTGTCGACTTTCCCGAACCGGAAGGGCCCATAATGGCGATGTATTCCCCCCGTTCGATGTCCAAGTCCACCCCCCGCAGGGCCTGCACCTGAACGGCCTGCCCCATATCGTACGTTTTCCAGAGATTGCGAATATGGATTAACATCAGGAGGCCTTCTTTCCCTTCTCCTCCGTCTTTACTTTCGCTTCGTTCTCCAGCGTCCGGAGGGTTTTGTAGCTGCCGGTGATAATCATATCCCCCTCCTGCAAGCCGGATAGCACTTCGATGTTGGTCTGGTCGGCGATTCCCACGACGACCGGGACGAAAACCGCCTTGCCGTCCCGGATAACGAATACCCCTTCCAGCTCTTTTTTCTTTTTTGGAGCCGCGGTTGAAGCCGGGGCGGAAGCCGGTGTGGAGGCGAATGCCCCGCTGTCTTTTTTGTCTTTCTCCTTGGCTTTTACCAAAGCGGACGAATCCCGCAGCACCACGGCCTGAATGGGAACAGCAAGGACGTTTTTCCTTTCGGCGGTGACGATATCGGCGGTGGCGGTCATTCCCGGCTTGATGCCGGCGACTTTGTCCAAAAGCAGGATTTTGACCCGGAAGTTGGTCACCTGTTCCTGTCCCAAACCGGCGCCGGGAGCCAAGGCGGCGCTTCCCACTTCTATGACCCGGCCCCTGAAGGTGGTGTCCCGGAAGGCGTCCACGGAAACTTCCGCGGTCTGGTCCACTTTCACCAATGCGATGTCGGTTTCATCCACATCCACCTCCACCTCAATGGCCGACAAATCGGACACGGTCATGATCACCGTGCCGGGATTGTTCATCGTGCCTGGAATCACCGTTTCTCCTTTTTCGGCCCTAAGCTCGGAGACGATGCCGTCGATGGGGGAATTGATTATGGTCTTGGACAAATCATCCTCCGCCTGCTCCAAGTTGTGCTGGGCCGCCTCGTGGCGGGCCCGGACTACTGAAAGCTGGGTGGCGGATTGGTCGTACTGCTCCTGGGAAGCCAGGTTTTTTTCAAAGAGCGGTTTGATCCGGTTAAAATTCTGCTCGGCTTGATCCAGATTCGCCTTTTCCAGCTTTAACTGGGCCTTGGCCTGGTCCACGGCGGCCCGATAGCGGCCGGGGTCCAGCCGGACCAAAAGCTGGCCGCGATGGATCCGATCCCCCTCCTCCACCGGAAGTTCAATAATCTGGGCCGAAATGTTGGCCGAAATTTTGACGTCGGTTCGCGGCTTGATTTTGCCGTTGGCGGTAACGATGGAGACGATGTCGGTCCGCTTCAGTTTTTCCGCCTCCACTTTTATCTCCGAAGAGGAGGAGCGCTTGAGGTTGACCAGCACCAAGGCCAGAATGACAAGCCCCGCGCCTATGCCGATGAAGATTTTTGTCTTGGTTTTCATTTTCACTCCTCGCCGATTGATTTTTTAAGCCGCGCCGCCGCCAGGTTGTAGTCGAAGAGCGCCTGCACCTGGTCCGACTTGGCCTGCTTGTAGCTCACCTGGGCATCCAAGAGTTCCAGAATGGTGGCCGCTCCAAGATTGTATTTTTCCTGCACGATGTTCAAATCCTCCTCCGCCGATTCCGATTGCTGGTTGGTCACCTCCAGCTTCTGTTTGGCCTGAGCCATATCCAGAAACGCTTGCTTGACTTCGAGCGCCACCCGGCTTTTGGTCTGCAGGTACGTTTCCCGCGCGTTGGAATGCCGGGCCTGGGAGGATTTTATCGACTGGTAGGTGGAAAACCGGTCAAAAATGTTGTAGCCGATGGAAAACCCAAACCGCCACTGGTAATCCCGGTCAAAAAGGGAGGTGACACGGGAAAAATCCCGGTTGTTCCAGCCGTAGCCGGCGTTCAAGGATAAGGATGGATAGAGCCCTGCCCGCCCGGCCTGCACTCCCCAGTCGGCCGCCTTCATATTTTCCTGGGCAGCCAATAAGTCGGGATGATTTTTTTCGGCCTTTAGCAGGGCCTCTTCAAAACCCAAATTCAACTCGGACGGAGGCACCAATGTATCGGCCAGTTCAATGGAATCATTGACGTTTTCGCCGATGATGGAGTTCAGATTGGCCAGCGAAACCTGATAGCTGTTCTCGGCCGAAATCAAGGCCAGCTGGTCGTTGGCGTAGGAAACCCTCGCTTTCAAAACGTCGGATAGGGAGGCCGAGCCCAAATCGTAGCGGGCCTGGGCGATTTTCAACTGCTCCTCCCCCCTTTTTACTACGTCTTTTTGGACTTCCAAAAGCAATTTGGCTTTGAGAGCCGAATAGTAGGAATTCCGGACGTCGAAAACAAGCTGCTGCCGGGCGCCGCGAAAACCCTCGCGCGCGGCGGCTTCCGAAGCCGAAGCGGCTTTGTAACCGGAGAAGGAAGCCCCTCCGTCGAACAAATCCTGGCGGATCTCCAGCCCCAAACTGTAGTTGGCCGTGGTGGTGGTCTGATTCGAACCGGGAACGACTATGAGACCCTGCGTAAAGGAGGAGGAAGGGCCCCGCTTGGTCCAGCCGTAGGACAAACCGACGGAGACAAAGGGCAAAAGCCCTCCCGCGGCACCCGTTTTTTCCGCTTTCGCCACTTCCCAGTTTCCCTCGGCAATGCGGTAGCCGAAGTTTTTCTCCAAAGCGGTCGAAAGGGCGTCGTTCAAGGTCAGCGGCTTGACCTGCGCCCAAGCGGCGACCGCCCCAAAGACAAGACAAAAACTAATGAGTACTATTCTCTTCATCCTTCCTCCAAATTTAAAAACCCATGCCCAGACCGGCCAAGGCCGCGGCAATCACCTTCCAAAGAACCCAGAGCGGCAGAATCCAAGCCGCCACCTTGCCGGCTTTGAAATTGTAAACCGTGGCCAGGCCGATAATCAAAACCGAGATGAACCAGATGGAAAAAATGTCGAAGCCGTTGATCAACCGATAGACGAAAGTTTCCGATTGGTCGGGCGGGAAAAAGGCAGCCAACGACAAAGCCGTGTTCAAACTTCCCTTGGCTGCGGCCAAAAGCCCCTGCACCAGCATTTCCGGGACGCCGATAAACCCGGTGTACACGAAGGCCCCCAAAACCTGGGCGAAGCGGGCTTCCCCTCCCATTATAATGTTGCCGACGAAAAACAAAATTCCGGCAGCGATGAAAAAGTAGGCGATTCCGAAAAGAACCCCCACGGAACCCCACAGCGGGCTTTTGAACTGGCTTTCCACCCGGTCGAAAATTTCCTGGCGCTGTTCGGCCGGCATCGCCATGATATTTTCGTTTTTGCGCATCTTCTCTAACGTGTCGTTCATCCGCGCCCCGGAGGTCCAGAAATAGAATCCGGTTCCCAGAAGCACGAGAAGAACCATCGGTACCACCCAATAAGGGCGGGCTTTCACCGCCTCAAAGACCTTCTTGGGCGAAAAATAGATATTGGCCCAGCGGGCCAAAAAACCCAAATCGCCGCCCGGCTGCATGGCCGCCGGGGCCGCCATCGCTTGTTCCATCGTTCCTCCCATCTACGTCATTTTCTCATACGCCGTTTTTTCCGTGAGGTTGCAAAAACTGACTACCGTCACAAATTTTAATATAACGATTGAGAGGGGGTCTTGGAATAGGGGTTGGAGGGCAAACAGACAACGGCAAGGCCGCTTACCCGCCGGGCATCGTTTTGATGGGAACTAAAAAATGCCTCCCCCGGCAATCTCCCCGAAAAAGGGTGGAGCGGCTCTGCCGGAGGAGGCGTGGGGCAAATGGGCATTCCCCCGAAGTCCCATTTCAGGGACGCGCTTCCAAAACCGGTGGTAATATGAAAGGGAATATAAAAGGGGGTCAACGTAAAAAAGTTGACACTTGGTGTCAAAAAGTTGACAGTTGGGCTATACCGCCAATTTGTAGCGTTTGATTTTGTAGTGCAGGGCCGGGCGGGAAATCCCCAGCTTTTCGGCCGCGTGGGAGATGTTTCCTCCGGTTTCGAAAAGGGCCTGGGTGACTCTTTGGCGGTCGGCCATTTCGTGGGCCAAGCGTAACGGGATTCCGTTCGAGGAGGGTTCAGAATGCCCCAAAAGCACCTCCACTCTTTTCTCCCAAGAAGGGTGTTCCAGTTCATGGAAAATCCCCTTGGCCCAGGCGAGCTTGGAGCGGAGTTCGGCCAGAGCAAATGCCCCGCACTCGGCCGCTTCCACGTAGGTTTTTGCCAGCTCCCAATCGTTTTCGCACGCCTCGAAAATTTCAATCGCTTTTTTGAATGCCGCCTGCGCCAGCGAGAACTGGTCTTTGCGGATGTGGCAGATACCCATCCCGCGATACATCGCACCTTCTTCGAGTTTCTCGGGCAGTTTAATCAAGTAGCTCCGGCAAGTGGCGTAGGCCTCCATGGCCCGATCGTATTCTTTTTGGGCCAGCCGCAAATCCCCCATCAAGCGCCAGCACTGGGTCATAATGGTGCCGTACGGGGAGACTCGCTCGCCGATTTCCAGCGCCTTTTTGAGGTTCTCCTCCGCCTCGGCATACCGCCCTTCGGCAATATCCAGCTCGGCTAAAAATTCGTAGGCGACTTTCAAACTGCCTATCAAATTCTCTCGGCTTGCGACCCGGATGGCTTCCAAATAATGATCCCGCGCTTGTTTCAAAAGATTGCCAAGAAATTTGGCATGACCCGCGTTAATCAATCCGAAAACATGGCTGAAGTAGTCCGCGGCCTTTTTGCTTTGATTCAAAAAATCATCCAACTTTTCAAGGGCGGATTTCCAATCCCCGGCCAACCGGCAATGAACGGCGCGACTGCACCCTAACAACTGCTCATAGTACCGGTCGTTGGCCCTAACGGCGCAGGTTCGGGCTTGGTCATTGAAATAGTTTGCAAAGTCCAGCTTTCCACGAATGCTGTACAGGTAAGCGATGCGGTTCAAAGCCCTGGCGGCCTGCGACCAATCGTTCGCCAGCTTAAAACTGGAAACCGCCAATTGCAAATGCTCTTCCGCATCCTCTAAATTGCCTAAATCGATAAGAACATACCCAAGCAAACTTTGCGATTTGGCTACTCCCACGAAACTCTTCAGAAATAAATAGGACTTCAAAGCGTTTCGAGCTGGCTCCAAGGCCTGCTTTTTTTCTCCCAACCGCCAGAGGACAAGTCCGCGCAAATAATTAAATTGGGCCCGCTCTTCGGAGAAATCCGTTGCGTCAAAAGCATCCGACAAGGAATTTAATTCCGCAAGCGCTTCCTGAAACTTGTTCGTTTTGACCAGGGAATTGGTCTTTCTAAGCTTTTCGGACAGTACGGAGAGCCGTTTAGTCGAGGATTTCATTTTTCCCTGATGAAAAACCCGACTTTTCCGGGGTAATGGCGTTTGAGATTTTGCCCGATTTTACAAAAACCGGTATTAACACAATTCCGTACGTCGTCTTCAGAACCACAAAATAGGTCGCATTGCGGGAAGCCGCCGGGTACGGTTGTTCATCCACATCCCGAGTGGCCAGCCAATAGCGGAGGGGCAAGGCGAAAGCGGAAAGGGAAAACGAAAGGAGCAGGAACATGGTTAACGCAAGGGTTAAAAATTTAAAGGCCAGCGGACGCACAATCACCACTCCTTTCGGTCTATGGCTCTACTTTTAATATCGGAAAAAATATATAAGGTGCTTTAGGAGCTTGTCAAGTGCTTTTTTAGGAAGGCGATTGTGAGTTTAGGAAATAAAAAGGCCGCTTCAATGAAGCGGCCTTGCAACGGAACGAAAATTTATTTCTTAATGATAAGCTTCCCTTCGGCTTTGAGTTTGGGAATCCAGTAGCCGTAATGATAAATCTCGGAAATAAGGAGGCCAAACGTGAAGTACCGCCACCACTCGTCGAGTGCCTTAATCGTGGTTAACCAACCCCAGAGAACACCCACAATAATAGCCACAATGAGCGAAATAAGCAGTTGCCTTCCATTTCTGAAATTGGAATTAGAATTGCTCACCTTTTTCCTCCTTTTTCCGAAGTTACACCATTCCGTTTATTATTGGCATCCTTGAGCGGTACGAACACCGCAACCCAACGCAGCGGGAATCATAGCGAATGCGCAACCTGTGGCAGCACAAACCAGCGTAGCCGGCCCCATTATCAGACACCGAAGCGTAGCTCCGCGGCAACCTAACAGCGCTCCACCCAAAAAACACTTCCAGTATCGAGCGTTGCAATCGGTTACAACTGTGTTACCTCCAATGGGAGTCAGGCTTACTGTCTTAACCCATACTTGTTTATACGAACCATCATCCGTCTGGAAGGTGGTCCAGTATTCGTACCCATTTCCTGGATAAGTATTGGTGGCTTTTACATAACCAACGGCGGAAGCGCTTTGGCCTTGTGAATTGGCATAAATGAGATAAGCAGCTGTATTGGGGTCGGAAAACACACCAAATGGCAGATAGACGATTTCATTTCCACCGTAATGATCTCTTACCCCTATTGCGACTGAAGGAGCATAATAGAACCCGCCGGCAATCAAATATGCCTTTGCGGCGGCTACCGTGGGGTTGCCATTGGCCATCCCCACCAAAAGTTGGAGCTCCGGTCCATCGGTCACCAAATATGGCGGCGCGGGCTCCGACTCTGTTCCATCGTCGCCACGATCGGTTGCAAGAAACAATCCGATCTTGTTTGGTGTACCACTATCCACTTCTTTTTTGGCGGAACATTGTTCGCACCCGGCCGTATCAACTTTCCCTAAAAATTCCGGTGCTGAGCTGACTAACGGCACATCTGTACCCGTGATTTTAGTATCCGAACATCCTGCCCAAACGGATAAAATAAAGGACATAAGCACAAAAAGAGTAAGCCCTTTGAAAGTTTGTGTCAAGCGGAATCTGGATAGCATAAACCTGCTCCTTTCCAAGAAACGGGTCAAGTTCGGTCCAACAAAATGCTGTTCACTTACACTCAAAATGGATTGTTTTAGGTTATAAACTACCTCCTTTCACACGAACGGAGGCTGGAAGAGATCTCCCCCGGTTGCCAAGCCGGGTGAGGTTGCGGTTTATGATGCGGCTATTTCCCCAAAAATCTCTACCCCAGTTACGCTCCTGCCATAGCATACGGGAATAAAATGAGAGGAAAACCAAACGCCCGTCAATGCAAAAAAGTTGACACTTGGTGTCCAAAAGTTGACAGTTGAGGCAAAAAACAAGGGGCGCGGAGAGCCGCGCCCCTCAAGTAAGGCAAAAGAGTTTCAATCCGTCTGCGCGGCCCGCTTGGAGCGGATAAGGAAAATAATCAGAACGACCAAGGCCACCGAGGCGGAGCCGACGGCGAGCGCGTTGGAAAGTTTGCTTGGGCCGACGATTAAGGGCAGAATCAAAAGCGCCACTAAGTTCATCACCTTGATGAGCGGGTTGAGCGAAGGCCCGGCGGTGTCCTTGAACGGATCCCCCACCGTGTCGCCAATGATGCCGGCTTTGTGCGCTTCCGAACCCTTGCCGCCGTACATCCCCTGTTCCACCAGTTTTTTGGCGTTGTCCCAGGTTCCGCCGGCGTTGGACAGAAGAACGGCCAAGAGCTGACCGGTCAAAATGATGCCGGCCAGAAAGCCGCCCAGGCCTTCCACGCCGAGATAGAAACCGACGATGATGGGGGACAAAATTGCCAAAAGCCCCGGCCCCAAAAGCTCTTTTTGGGCGGCGGCGGTGGTGATGGCGACCACCTTGCCGTATTCCGGCTTTGCCGTCCCTTTCATAATACCCGGTATCTCGCGGAACTGGCGGCGCACTTCTTCCACCACCAGGAAAGCGGCCCGGCCGACGGCGCGGATGGCAATCGAGGAGAAAAGAAATGGCATCGCCCCGCCGATCAAAAGACCGACAAAAACGAAGGGCAGATTCACCTGAATGCCAAGCGCCGGGAAATTCAAGGCCGGGTCCAGCAAATCCACGTCGGAGGTGAAGGAGCGGAAAAGGGCCACGGCGGCCACGACGGCCGAAGCGATGGCGAATCCCTTGGTCACTGCCTTGGTGGTGTTGCCGACGGCATCCAGTTTGTGAACGATGGCGTGCGCCTTTGGGTTTTTGTCCTCCTCCAGAACCTTGGACATTTCAAAAATACCGTTGGCGTTGTCCGAAATCGGCCCGTAGGTATCCATCGAGACGATGATACCGGTGGTGGTCAGCATCCCCATCCCTGCCAAGGCGATGCCGTAGGCGGCCATCGCCAGATTGGCCCCCGCATCGGCGGAGAAATTCCGAAATATCAAAAATGATGTGACCACGGTGACGGCGATGACCAAAACCGCCACGGAAGTGGATTCCAGCCCCTCCGCAAAGCCGGAAAGGATGGTGGTGGCGGGCCCGGTGCGGGTCGCCTTGGCGGTCTCTTTGACCGGGGAGTATTCCAAAGCGGTATAGTATTCGGTCAGGTAACTGATTATCACGGCCAGCAAAATTCCGGAGAAGGTGGCCCAGAAAAATCCCGGCGGGCCCTGGATGTAAAAGTAATTCACCAATCCGAAGCCGATGGTGGAAATGATGGCGGCGACCACAAAACCATTTTGAATCGGGCGCATCGGGTTGAAATCATCCCGATCCTGCCCGCGTACCGACATTGCGCCAAAAATGGAGGCGAAAACGCCAACAGCACGCACCAAAAGCGGGAAAAGAATCATTTTCAAAGCCAAATCCGGGTCGTACTGAACAAATGCGGCCCCTAAAATCATGGCGGCGACAAGTGTCACTTCGTATGACTCGAACAAATCGGCAGCCATCCCGGCGCAGTCCCCCACGTTGTCCCCCACGTTGTCGGCGATGGTGGCAGCGTTGCGCGGGTCATCTTCTGGAATGCCGGCTTCCACTTTGCCTACGAGGTCAGCGCCCACATCCGCGGCCTTGGTGTAAATCCCACCGCCGACACGCATGAACAAAGCGACCAAGGAGCCGCCGAAGCCGAAGCCGATTAAAACCTGCATGGCATGCTCTTTGAAAATCATAAAGATGATGGTGGCTCCCAAAAGCCCCATTCCGACCGTGAACATTCCGGTCACCGTGCCGGCTTCGAAGGCCACTTCCAAGGCCTTTTTGAAAGAGGTGCGGGCGGCGTTGGCCGTGCGGACGTTCCCGCGCACGGCAACCGACATTCCGATGATGCCGGTGGCCGCCGAAAGACAGGAACCGAGAAAGAAGGCGACGGCAATGCCCCAAACCAACTTCCAATTGGTGGCACCATCCTCCATTTTATAAACGTTGGAATAGACCAGGAAAATGATGATGGATAGAAGAACGATGAAGCCCGCCAGTACCCTCATCTGCTGGGTCAAATACGCCTTGGCCCCTTCCTGCACGGCCCGGGCGACCTCTATCATTTTGGCCGTACCTTCCTCCTGCGCCATAACCTTGCGGATGAGGTAGGCACCGTAGGCCAGCGCCACCACGGCCGAAAACAAGACCAGATACAAAGCGATATTCACCGAGCGGTCAAACGGCGGCAAAACCACATTCCCTTCACCGGCGAAAACGACGGCCGGGGCCAGCACAAAAACGGCCAAAAGGGTGCAGCCGGCCAGTTTTCTAAACAAGTTCGACATTCCTCTCTCTCCTTTTCGAGCGTTTGTTTCCGATTTTCAAAGGCCGTCCAATATATGCGCCCAAAAACTTTTGGCAAGCCAAAATTGTGAAGATTTTCACAACAGCGACTGCTGCCCTTCCCCCGCATTTATGATTGGAGCTGACTTGCGCGCCTACAACGGGAAGGCTATGGGAAAGTTCCCATATTAAAAAACACCCCCCCAAACTTGCGCCCAGGTAAGTCCTTGTCCCCCTTGGGGAATTTTACCAAAATAACGGGCACACCCCTTGCGAAACCGTGAAAGACGAAGGAGCGAATATGAAAAAGAGAATTCAAGTGCTCGCAAGAATCCGAAAATCATGCGGTTTCACCCTGGTGGAACTTTTAGTCTCCGCCATCTTGCTGTCCATCATAAGCCTGGCCGCCTTTCAATTCTACGGCCGGGAGCATCAGGTTTATTCCGTGCAGGAAGAAATCGCCAACGCCCAGCAAAATAGCCGCATTGCGCTGGATGAGCTAACCACGAACATCATGGCGGCCGGGGCGGAAATCCCCGCCGGTTTTGCTCCGGTGGTCGCGGTGGATGCCAACCCGGATACCATTCTCGTCCGGTACAACAAAACCGGCTGCATCATCACGGTCGGCGACCATACTCAAATTCAACAGTCCCGCCCCATCCACACGCGGGACACGGTGAACTGTTTTACCCCCTTCATCGGGCAGCAGGTTTACCTGGTCCACCTCAACCCTTCACCCGGCGAACCTTCCGGGGAATGGTTTACCTTGACCAACACTTCCTACAATCCCGGCAACGGCTGGCAGGAAATCCACCATGCCGAAGTTTTGCAGGGGGAACCGAAACCGGGAGACTTTGTTCTGGTGATGGAAGAAGCCAAATACTACATCGATAACACCACCGACCCCGCCCATCCCAAACTGATGAAGGTGCGTAACGGCCAGGCCCCCCAGATCTATGCCGAAGACATCGTCGATTTGCAGTTCGTCTACATCCTGGGTGGCGCAACACCTGACACGGTGACCGATTTTGTGGCCGCCGGCCGGGACGCCCGCGATATCCAGAATGTGCAGATTCTGGTGCAGAGCCGCACCCAAAAACGGGATCCAAACTGGCCGTCCGACGGCGGTTTCCGCCTGCGGACGCTGACTTCCGAAGTACATTTGCGCAATTTGAACCTTCTCTAATTGAAAAGGAATGGAGGCAATCACAATGAAAACGCTTAAAAACCAAAAAGGCATCGCCCTGATTGTGGCCGTCGGGTTGCTCCTGATGGTCAGCTTAATCGGGCTGGCGGCCGTTTTGACGTCCGACACGGAGACCAATATCGCGGTCAACCAGAAAAACGACGCCAAGGCATTTTACACCGCAGAAGGCGGGCTGGCGGCGGCCCAGGGGGACTTGAGAACCGCCATAAACGGCATCGGGGGCTACGTCATCGACCGGGATACGGCGATTGCCTTTCTGGACGACCCTATGCGGCTGTTGACCAAATACATCACCAACTTTAACAATCGCTTCCCGCAGGACTCCTTCAAGGCCGCCGCCTATATGGGGGGGCGGGAATCCTACCGGTTGAAATATTCCATCGTGCCGTTTGACACGGCAGTCACCTCGCGGGGGTATACGTTTACCTACAAGTACACGATAACCTCGCAGGGGAAATACGCCGACCCGGCGCTCGGCTTCAACCAGAAAAACAACACCATCGCCGGCTCGTTTTCCATCAATCTGGACCGGCCGTCATTTGCCCAATATGCCCTTTTCCGTAACCTGACCACTTCAACCTCCGGCAGTCAGCTTTACTTTGCCGGCGGGGAGAAGTTCAACGGGCCGGTGCATACCAACGGCAAACCCGGCTTTTCCGGTTCGCCGATTTTCAACGGGCCGTTCACTTCCTCCTGGGGCTCCTATGCCACCAGTTCCCGCATCAACAACGCCAACCCGGTTTTCAACGGCGGCAGCCAGTGGGGCGTCCCCACGGTGGCCCTGCCGACCAACAACTACAGCCAGCAGCGGGCGGCCTTTGGCGGTGATTTTAATAATACCACGGCTCCCAACAACAACGAAATACGGTCTGGATTAGGTCTCGGAGGGGGCGGCGCGGTGCCTACCGGGGTATATGTGGCCAACAACGGCACCACCAACGTCACGGGCGGCATTTACGTGCAGGGAACTTTGGATTCGCTCAAATTGACGCGGGGCTCCAACGGGGAACAGATTTATCGCTTTGCGCAAGGCGGAAGCAGTTATACCCTGACGGTGGACTACGCCAACCGCCAGACAATTTTGAACGGCACCACCTACAGCGGCGTGCCGAACGGCGCCTTGTTTGTGGCCGGTGCGGTCAACTGGCTGGGAGGTACTTCCCGCACTACGGCCACCGTGGCGGCTCAAACACAACTGACTCTCGCCACCACCGGGGACATCTTGATTAAAAACGACCTGATTTACGAAGGGGCCATTTTCAAGGACTCGGGAGGCGCCATTCTGTCCGACCCGACTTTGGCCGAGGCGATTCCGGACATCGACCCGAACGCCACGGTCACCCTGGGGCTATTCTCCTCCGGCGGCGACGTCAAGCTCGGTACCGGCGCGCCGGACAACATCAACGTCCATGCCACTATCATGGCCAGCGGTACTAACCGCGGGTTCGGTTCGCAGGATTTGTCCAACCCGCACGGCACGGTGAAACTTTTGGGCGGGATTATCGAGTACCAATCACAGACGGTCGGCACCTTGAACGGCAGCGGCGCACTTTCCGGTGGCTATTCCCGCCGTTACTGGTACGACAACCGCTATGCCACCGGCTTCGCCCCGCCGTTCTTCCCAACCCGGCCCTCCTATCTGTCCGACTTGGCCTCGTTCAACGTTTCCCGCTGGGCCGCGGAATAACGTCCACAAAGAAAAAGCCCCCGACGTACGTCGGGGGCTTTTTTGTCATCTCTAAACTTCTTTCGAGAATCCCTATCCCCATGTCACCATTTATTGGAACGACTTTACCAATTGCGGCAAGGGCAGCTCTTTCTTGACTTCAGGCCGTTGCAGAAAAAGGAGAAAAGTCGTGCCCTTGCCCGGCTCGGAGGTAAAATCGAGCGCACCGCCAAGGTTGGCAACCAGCCGCTGGACGATGGGCAGCCCAAGCCCGGTGCCGCTTTTTTTGGTGGAGAAAAAGGGCTGGAATATTTTGGCATGCAAATTGGGAGACATTCCCCTCCCCTCGTCGGCAACGGAAACAAACGGGGAAGGATCGCTTTCCGGCCGGCGGGCCTTGTAGCCGCAGGCGATCAAAAGCTTCCGGCCGCGGGAAATACCGGTAGGGGATTCGGAAAGATTTTTTTCCATCGCCTCCAACCCGTTGACCGCCAGATTCAAGAGAATCTGCTTCAACTGCCCCTCGTCCCCCTGCACCCAAACGTTGGGAGCCAAAAGTTTCAACTCAATGTCAAAAAAACGATACGCCGGATTCGATTTCAAAAGCTCGACGGTTTCCCGGACTACCTTGGCCGCGTCTAACCGTTCCAGTCGGGGGGGCGAGGTGCGGGCGAAAAACAAAAAGTCGGTGATGATGGAGTTGAGCCGGGTGGCCTCCTTTTGTATCAACTCGAACAAAGTCCTTTGTTCGGCACTTAAAACCAGTTCGTTTTTCAAAACCTCCACCGATCCGGAAAGAGAGGCCAAAGGATTCCGGATTTCGTGGGCAATGCCGGCGGAAAGCTCCCCGATGGCCGCCAACCGCTCCTGCTCCTTTATTTTTTCCTCCATCAATTTGGCCTGGGTCAAATCCTGAAAAACCGCCACCACCCCGCGGACGCCGGTCTCTTTTTCCCCCAATAAAGCGGTGGAGATTCCCAAGGGAATCAACCGCCCCTTGCTGGATACGATGCTGATTTCGGAGCGGTTCTCCGGCTTCAAAAAATAGAGGGCGGAAAAGAGCCGCTCCACCAGCTCCGGCGCCTTCAACGCCTCCCGGCTGTCCCGGCCGAGCAGTTCCTTGGCCGAAAGTCCCAGAATCTCCTCCGCCGTGCGGTTGACAAAAAGAATTTTTCCCAGCCGGTCCACGGACAGAACGCCGGAGTTCATGGTCTGCAAAACCTCTTCGGAATCGAGCCGCGCCTGGCGGAGTTCCCGGGCCGCGCGGGCCAGTTCCTCTGTTTTTTGGGTAAGCCGTCGGGCTATGAACCCGGCGGTCAGGGCGGTTAGATAGAAAACGGAAAGGTTTAAAACATAAGTTGCGAAAAAACTCCGGGACGCAAACAGCGCCACCCAGAAATTAAGGAGGACCTCCGGCCCGTGGAAATCTCCGGCGACCGACACCGCCAGCGCAATCGTATAGACCAACGCCGAAAGCGTGGAGAAAAGCAGGGTTCCCGCAAAGCGGAAAATGAGCGCGGCGGAAATGATGGAAAGAACAAACAGAGCCGAAAAGGGGCTGGAAAAATCCCCCGTGTAGCGCAAAACAGCCCCTTCCAAGCACACTTCGAGAATGAGCTGGGCGGTGTAGAAATACATCCAGCTGCGCGAAAGTGCCAAGGGCGTCTTCCAGCCGAGCGGAAAAAGAAAGCCCAGCGAAAAAACGCCGTACGCCACGAGGGGCCAAAAAAGCTCCGGAGGTACGCGCGTGCCGGCGACCAATCCCGCCAGAAGCGCCAGAAAAACCAAAAGGCGCAATCCGAGAACGAAGAACAGCCTCTGGCGGGCCTCGTCACCCTTTTCAATCTTTTCCAGTTTGAATTTAAGGAAACTCACTTGCTTTCACGCTCCGGCCGAGCTCCGCCCGGCCCGACAAAGCAAACCCAACAAAAAAGCCCTTATCCGGTCTGTTGTTGCCAAACGGGAGAAGGGCTTTCGGGTTGCCAAACGCTACTTGATGGCGCCCACGATGTCGAACATCGGCAGATACATGGCAATCAGAATGCCGCCGATAACCACACCCATAAAAAGGATGATGACCGGCTCGATGATGGAGGTCAAGGCCGAAACGGCGGCATCCACCTCTTCGTCATAGAAATCGGCAATTTTTTGCAGCATCTCATCCAATCCGCCGGTTTTTTCCCCCACGGAAATCATCTGGATTACCATCGGCGGGAAAACGCCCGACTCCTTTAGGGGCTGCGTGATGGTTTCCCCTTCGGCAATCGACAAAACCGATTTTTTGATGGCGTCATGCACGACCCGGTTGCCAGCCGTCTTTGCGGTCGTATCCAACGCGTCCAGAATGGAAACACCGGAGGAGATCAAAGTGCCCAGCGTCCGGGTGAACCGGGCTACGGCCGTGCGGCGGATCAAGGACCCGATCAAGGGTATCTTCAGTTTAAACTTGTCGAAAGCCAGCCGCCCCTTGTCCGTCTTGATCCAGCGGCTGAAGACGAAGGCACCGACCACGAGCAAGGTCACGCCGTACCAGAAAAAATCCCGGATAAAGTTGCTGATTTTCAAAACCATCCGCGTGGGGGCCGGCAGTTCCGTCCCCAAATTGGCGAACATCTTTGCAAAAATCGGCACGATGTAGGTAAGCATGGCAAAGGTAACGCCCGCGGCCACGATCATAATGACCGCCGGATAGACCATCGCCCCTTTTACCTTGCGGTTCAAAGCGTCCGCTTTCTCCCGGTAAGTAGCCAACCGGACCAGAATGGTATCCAATGCGCCACCGACCTCTCCCGCTTCAACCATGTTGCAGTACAGTTCATCAAAAACTTTTTTGTGCTTTCCCAAGGCCTCCGCCAGGGTGGAACCGGAAGAGACCGAATCCCGCACTTCCGCGATAATTTTGCGAAAAGCCAGAGATTCCATCTGCTGGGCCAAGATATCCAAGCACTGCACCATCGGCAGCCCGGCCCCGATCATCGTGGCGAACTGCCGGGTGAAACGGGAAATGTCGATTTTCCGGATACGGTTGGACGTGGGAAGCTTGATTTCAGACGCTTTTTTGGTCACGGAAGTGACCAGAATCCGGTTGGAGCGGAGAATCCGTTCCAGTTCGGCGCGGTTTTTGGCCTTCAACTCGCCGGCTACCGCGGCGCCCCCCATCGATTTTCCCTTGTACTCAAATACCGGCATCGCTTCTCCCCTGTGTTAGACCGCCGCCAGTTCCATTTTACGCCCGACCAGATCGGCGAACTCCTGCTGGTTGGAGCAGCGGGCCAAAGCGTCCCCTTGGGTGATTTTGCGGGCCAGATAGAGCTCCGCCAGGGACTGGTTCATCGTTTTCATCCCGTACTTCTGCCCGGCTTGAAGCAGGCTGTAAATTTGATGAATTTTATCGTCCCGGACGAGCGCCCGAATGGCCGGCGTGCAAACCATGATTTCCATGCACATCACCCGGCCGCCGCCGATTTTGGGCAAAAGCTGCTGGCAGACCACAGCCTGCAGAACAAAGGAAAGAGTCACCCTCACCTGTTCCTGCTGATTGGTCGGAAAAACGTCCACGATACGGGTGATCGCTTCTGCACAGGAATTGGTGTGCAGGGTAGCGAAAGCCAAATGTCCGGTCTCGGAAATGGTCAAGGCCGCCTCGATGGTTTCCAAATCCCGCATCTCGCCGATCAACACCACATCCGGATCCTCCCGCAGGGCGTATTTCAACGCAGAGGCAAAGGTCTGGGTATCCGCCCCGACCTCCCGCTGGTTGACCAGGCAGGACTGGTGGCGGTGCAAATATTCGATCGGGTCTTCCACCGTGATGATGTGATCGCGCCGCTCCCGGTTGATTTTATCGATTAAAGCCGCCAGCGTGGTGGATTTGCCGCTGCCGGTCGGGCCGCAGACCAAAACCAGCCCGCGCGGTAAATTGGCCAATTCCGATACCACCTTGGGGACGCCCAACTCCTCAAAGCTGCGGATTTTGAACGGGATCTGGCGCAAAGCCATCGCCACATTCCCCCGCTGCACAAAGACGTTGGCCCGAAAGCGGGAAAGTTGCTCGATGCCGAACGACAAATCCAGTTCCGATTTTTCCTCGAAGCGCTGGCGCTGCTTTTCGTTCATAATGCTGTAGGCCAGCTTTTTGGTCTCCTCGGGTGTGAGGATGTCGTATCCTTCCAACTTGGTGAGCTTGCCGTCCACCCGTATCTGGGGCGGCGTGCCGACGGTCAAATGCAGATCGGAGGCCCCTCTTTTTACCATCAAATCCAGTAAATCCTTTAACGTGACCACGATTTTCCCTCCTTAAAGAGTATCGGCAAAATGCGTTGCTTCTGAAGCGCTTAGACCGAGCTTTCCGCCAAAACCTCTTCCACGGAAGTGAGCCCCTGCTTGATTTTCATCAGACCGGCCATCCGCAAAGTCAGCATCCCCTCTTTTATCGCCTGCTCGCGCAATGCCGCCGTGGAGGCCTGTTTTAAGATCATCTCTTCAATGGCCGGAGTGATCGGCATCGCCTCAAAAATGCCGCTTCGGCCGGAATAACCGGTCTGCCCGCACTCCTGACAGCCCTTCCCTTCAAAAACCTTGAACGATCCCACCTCTTTTTCCGTTACCCCCAGTTTCAACAGCACCTCTTTGGTGACCGGCACCTCTACCTTGCAGAACTGGCAGATTTTGCGCACCATCCGCTGGGCGACGATCATCTTGGTGGCCGATGCCACCAGATAGTTCGGAATCCCCATATCGATAAGTCGACTTATGGAAGAAGGAGCGTCGTTGGTATGCAGGGTGGAGAAAACCAAATGCCCCGTCAAGGCCGCGCGGATGGCGATTTCCGCCGTCTCGCCGTCGCGAATCTCACCAACCAGTATGACGTCCGGGTCCTGGCGCAAAAAGGAGCGTAGCGCGGCGGCAAAGGTGAGCCCGATGTCCGGCTTGACCAAAACCTGGTTGATGCCGTCGAAGTTGAACTCCACCGGATCCTCGGCGGTCATAATGTTGATGTCCGTGGTGTTGATGGTTTTCAAGGCCGAGTAAAGCGATGTGGTTTTACCGGAGCCGGTCGGCCCGGTGACCAGAATGATGCCGTAGGGCTGATTGATGGCCGCTTCGAACTGCTTTAAGGCCTGCTCCTCGAACCCCAGCCGGGTCAGATCGACCATCAAGCTTTTGGAATCCAAAATACGCATGACCACTTTTTCGCCAAAAATGGTGGGCAGAACGGAGACGCGCAGATCGACCGTCCGGTCGCCGATTTTCACCTTGATGCGTCCGTCCTGCGGCAGCCGCCGCTCGGAGATGTCCAGGTCCGCCATGATTTTGACGCGGGAGACAATGGCCGCCCGGTAACGAAAAGGCAGGGGAGCCATCTCCTGCAGGGCGCCGTCAATGCGGTAGCGCACCCGGATTCGTTTTTCGTACGATTCGATATGAATGTCGGAAGCCCCCTTGCGGATGGCATCGGCGATGAGATGGTCCACCAGTTTGACCAACGGTTTGTCCTGCACCTGGCTTTGCAGGTCCTGCTCGGTGATCGTCTCCTCGCCGCTGTCGATAACTTCGAGGCTGTCCCCCTCGATTTTGTCCAGAATTTCCTTCAACCCGCCGGAGTCCTGGTACTGGGTCTCGATCGCTTTCTGAATCGCCTTTTCGGGGGAGATGACCGGCTGTACCGTGCAGCCGGTGATGAACTTGATGGCGTCCAAAACGTAGATGTTGTTCGGGTCGGAAATCGCAACGACCAGCGTTTTGCCCAATTTCGAGATGGCGATAACGTTGAACTTGCGGGCGATATCCAGCGGGATGAGCTTGACCACCTCCGGGTTCAGCTCCAAATCCGACAAACGCAAAGCCCCGATGTTGAGCTGGCGCCCGACGAATTCGGAAATTTCGTTTTCGTCCGGAACCGCCCCCATCTGGACCAGAATCTGGCCCAGCTTGCCGTTCGTCTGTTTCTGGATTTCCAAGGCCTTGGCGAGCTGCTGCTGCGTGATTTTGCCCGCTTTGACCAGTAAGGCCCCCAATTCGGCCGTCAAAAAACCCTCCTTTTGCGCCCTGCCCCTTTAAGGGGAAAACGGTGCTAATCCTTGAAAATGTCGTCCAGGCGGCTTTCCGCCTGATTGGAGAATTCGCTGGAAATCGGCTTGACCGATTTTTTGGCCTTCTCCTTCGCCTCGCGGAAAATCAAGGCGAGTTCATCCCCCACCTCCTTGGCGTAAAGCCGGACCATGCCGATGGTGGTGCGGTCGTCGAAAATGACCACCAGAATGGTTCGCTCGCCGACCAGTGAAATGTGGATATGGTCCCGCTTCCCCTGATGAAAGAGCACGGAGAACTCCGGTTCCCCCACCAGCCGGGCGATCTCCCGGGTGGAGGCAAAGCTGCCGGCCAGAAGCGCCGCCAAGGCGGTGGTGTCCAGCGAATGGGTGAACCCCTGGCGGGTGATCAAATGCCCGTCTTTGTCCACCAGGAGGGCGCACTTGGCCTCCGCCCCCTTGATCAGCCGCGAGAGCACCTTGTCGATGCGGCTTATTTCCTCTTCGTAGAGGATCAGATTTTCGTCCACGATTCCCTCCTACTTTTTAAAGAGCCCGAACAGACGCGAAAAAAAACCTTTTTTCTTTTCTTCCTTCCGGCTGCGCGCCAGCTCGCTGGGGCGCAGAACGGGGCGGTTTTTCAAATTCAATTCCGGCCGGGCGGGGGAAGGCCGCTCGGCTGCGGCCAAAGGCTTGGGGCGTTCGACCGATTGGCGAGCCCGTTGCTCCACTTCCGAACCCGAGGTCTGACGCACACCCGGCACGACCACAGGGCGGTGTCCTTCCAGGGGCGCCGGAGCGGAGGCCGGTTTGGACAGCCCCGGCACGGGGCGAAACTGCTCCGAAGCCGTGGGGACCGACCAGTCCGACTGGACGCCGACCGGTTCCATTTTGGGCCGCGGCGGGGGTGCGGGCCGTTCCTCGCTACCACTTTCCAACGGTTCCGGTATCGACTGCCTCGCCGGCGGCGAAGCCGGCTCCGACATCGGAGCGGGTGCAGTTTCGGAGGCTTTGGACCCCGTCTCCGACTTCGCCCGGGCTTTTTCCAATACGATTTTGATGATGCACTTGAGCGTGTCGAAAACCCCGTCCCCTTTCACCGCGACCGCTTCAAAAGAGGGGAGTCCGTTCGGGTTCAACGCTTTCTCCAGAACATCCAGGGGCAAAGCCCCGGGCAAATCCCGTTTGTTGTACTGGATGACCATCGGCACTTCGTTCAAGCTGTAGCCATACTCCTGGAGGTTGTCCAACAAATTTTTCAAACTCTCGACGTTCTCCTCCATCTTCGATTCCTGGGAGTCGGCCACGAAAACCAGCCCGTCCACCCCCCGCAAAACGAGTTTGCGGGTGGCGTTGTAGTACACCTGTCCGGGTACCGTGTAGAGCTGAAACTTGGTCGTGAAACCGGCCACGGACCCGATATTGATCGGGAGGAAGTCAAAATAAAGGGTCCGGTCGGCGTCCGTCGCCAACGAAATCAGCTCCCCCTTGGTCGGCTGGGGCACCTTTTTATGAACGTACTGCAAGTTCGTGGTCTTGCCGGAAAGCCCGGGACCGTAATAGACGATCTTGCAGGAGATTTCCTTGAACGCGTAATTGATGGAAACCATCGTCTGCCTTACATCAGTGCCAGGCGCGAGGCCGCGTTTTTAATCTCCAGCCGCACCAGCCCGATGTTCACCCGGGGATCGGTGGTCACCACCAAAATCCCCTTTCCCACGTCGGCCAGAAAGATTTTTCCCCGCTCCGCCTCGATGGTTACCTGCTTCATCGGCGTCTGGCGCAAGCGCTCCAGCGACTTCTGCACATTGGTCGTGATGGCGGCGGCCAAGGCCCCCACCGTGTCATCCTCCACGCCGGTGTTCAAATCGGCGGCGATGACGATGCCGTCCTGCCCCACCAGCATGCTGCCGGTGACGCCGGAGGTGCGGTTAAGCTCCTCTAAGATCTGGTACATGGTGTCCCTCCCGATTGGTTTTCAAAACCGGTTCATATTTCTCCTGCCAGTGGCGTTTGATCATTTCGGAGGCCCGCACCAGCCGGACGTTCAACAGCTCGTCGGCATGGGGCTCGACCACGGCCACCAAATAGAAATCCAAGACCTTTTGCACGTACACCTTGCCGGCGGAGGTGGAAAGCTCGAGGGCCGAAAAATTTGACTGGTCCACCCGGGCGGCAAGCTCTTTGTTTCTTTCAACCAAAACCAGCCCCCAAGCCGCCCAGAGCTCATCTTCCCAGGTGCCGCCGGCCTCAAAGCGGGCCAAAACCAGCCCCTCCTCGTCAACCAAATAGGCCTTCGAAACCCCTTTCTGCTCCCCGATGTAGGCCAACGCGTCGTCAAAGTTGATTTCCCGCAAATCGTGGCGCGCCGGCGCCGGTTCGTGGCGGGGCCGGCCCGTTTCGGAGCGGACCGGAATCACGGAAGAAGCCGAGGGTTCCGGACGGGCGGCCGGCTCATGGGGCCGGGCGGCGCGAGGCTTTTTAAGCGAAGCGGCCCACATGCCCTTCAGCAAAAACGGGGTAATGATGCTCATCAAAAGAAAACCGGGGAAATAGCCGTACCATCCCTGCTGCAGGGCGGCACCCAGCGGGATCGAGCGGGTGATGGCCAAAAAAATGCCCAAAACCGTCCCGGCAAAAAGGCGGTACGCGAGCGTGCCGAGGGCAAAGCCGAATTTTTTTCCCATTCCGGCTTCCGGAAAGACCCAGAAGAAAACCAAAAAGTAGAAAATTGCCTCGGCGATCAGAAGCCGGGGGCCGGCCCACCCGGCGTATTCCAGGCCGAAGTCGGCCGGATGGAAGATCATCGGAACGGCGGCCAACAAAAAAACCAGAATCAACGCTTTGGAAAGTTCTTTTGACATCGTCGCTCCTTATCCGGCCAAAAGGGCGTAATCCAAAAACGCCCCGACCTTCATCTTGAAAGCCCCCAAATTGATGTCCGGACGATACACCACCATCAAGACCTTTTCTTCCATGCGCACGGCCAGGAAACTGACGCCGTCCGCATCAATCCAGACTTTTTCCAGCTGCCCCAAATCCACTTTTTCCAGATTGTCTTCCGCCACAGTGAAAATGGATGCGGAGACCGCCGCCAGGCTGTCGGCCTCCCAGCTACCGCGGAAACGCTTGTCGATGATGAGCCCCTCCCGGTTTACCACCATCAGGGCGTCCACCTCCGGAATGGCAAAAAGCTCGTCCAACGCCTCCTCCGGACCGATGACGGAGTCCTGCGCCCGCTCGGTGTCGAGCGTAAAAATGTCGGAATCCCCCCGCTTCGACCCGGGCCGGGCGGGCGCGGAAAAACTGGGGCGGGTGATCTCCGCCGTCGGGCGGGTTTTTCCCGTTTCCTTGCGACAGAGCTCCAACAGATACTTAACCTCCTGGTTTTCCGGATCGGTGATGTGCAGCTTCTCCAAAATGGAAAGCGCTTCGGGCAGCTTCTTTTTGTGAATGAATATCTCGCAAAGCAAGAGTTCGGTGGCGCGGGTGCGACCGTCCAGCCGGATTGCTTCTTCGAGCGCCTTTTCAGCCAACTCGTACATTTGCCGGTCCATATGCACCTTGGCTAAAACCAGATGAGCCGAGCCGTAGTTGGGATGCAGCTTCAGTCCGTTGCGGCAAACCTCGAGGGCCTTGTCCAACTGCCCCTTGCGCCGGTGGGCGTCCGCCAGGGCGGCAAAAATTTGGGAATTCGGATTTTCCGCCAGAATTTTTTCGCACTTGGCGATGCGGTCGTCCAGTTCGGCTATATTAAGCATTCGGCGCCTTCAAATTATGCGGGTCGGTGGTTTTCGGCAAGGTCAACTCATCACTTTTTTTATGCGCGCCACACCGAAGGCAATCCCCAGTCCTGCGCCGAACTGCAAAAGCGAAAGGGTGGTGGGGGAAACCTCGGCCCAGCCGGCGGAGGAGAGAAAACTTAAAATTTGGGAAGCGGCGAAAAGAAACAGGGCCGCCACCAGCCACTGCCAGCCCGCCGCCAGTTCCCCTCCCCTGGTAAGCCGGTACACCCGAAAGGCAAAGGCCAATCCCGCCGCGCCGAAGACCCCGGCAACGAGGGAAAGAATGATTCCCCAAAAAGGGGCCGCCGGGTTGGCCAAATCATCGGCCCGGGCGCTGCCAAGGGCAAACAAAAGTAAAGCAAAAGTGAAAACGGCCGTTTTCATGGGGTCACTCCTTCCTTATCTGCCGGTACACTTCGGTTTCCAGGTCGTATTTCCCCACCAGTTCCCGTTCCTCGGCGAAGATGGCGGCAGCCTCCTTGCGCATGTCGCTGCAGGCCCGTTTGTAAACCGCCCCCCCCAAAACCAGCCGCACCACCTCCAGTCCTTCCTCCAGAATGGCCCCCAACCCGGCCAGAAGCTTGTGCAGCCGGATTTCCTTGGGCAGCTCCGAGAGCCGGCTCAAAAAATCGTTCTGGTTGAAATGCTCCTCCCCGTATAAAAAAGAGGCCAGATAAAAGTCGATTCCCTTTTTCTCCTGCGGGGTCGGCAGCCGGCGGCGGAAAAAGCTCTTTCCCACCTTTTTGTCGAATAAACGGACCAAGACGGCAAAGCAGGCGGAAAAAACCCGCAGGGAGACCGAAAACACCAATTCCTCCTCCTCCCGTGAGGAAAGCCGGGAGCGGCTTTTGGGCAGCGCCTCCACCAGCCCGCTCTGCACGAGCTGGTGCAACGCCTTGGAGGTTACAAATTCCCCCATCGGCGAGGCCCGCAGAACCTCCGGATAGGTACGGCTGCCGTCAATCAGGGACATCACGACCAGTTGGTCCACGCTCAAGGTCACTTCTTCCCCGCGGACTTTTGGGTTGGAGGAAAGCTTTAAGGGCAGATGGGCGGCCGGCAGGGCTTTTTGAATCTCCACCCATTCGTCGATTCGCCGCGCCCCCTCCAGCATGACCGAGGAAGTGGGCAGTTCGGTTAAAATCTGGCTGGCCGCCGGGGCTTTCCCTTCATAGAACATGAATTCCCCTTCATTCCAGCCGAACAGGTTGTATACGATCTCCTCGATTTGCAGCTTCAAGGCCGCCACGATCTCTTCCCGCGAAAACAAGTTGAGCTCGATTAAGGTGACCCCCAGCTTTTTGCCGGTGGACTTGTGCAGGGAGATGGCCCGCTCCAGATCCGGCTTGGAGATTTTTCCCCGCTTCAGGAGCAGATTCCCCAGCAAATCCTCCTCGGCATTGGCGGAAAGAGCATAGACAATGTTGCCGTTCCGGAAATAGACCTCTTTTTTCAAAGGCCCCTTGCTGACCGCCAAGGCCCCCGTCTTCTTCCCTTGGGAAAGCAGCTGCAGAATGTCCGAAAAAGCGACGGTATTCAGGTTGCCGGTAAACGCCATCTTCTCAAATACCCCCTTGTCTTTATTAGTATCGGGTAAAGCCGGATTTTTCTTTACAAGTTAAAAAGCCTCAACGGGCTCGGCTTGGCCGCCTCTTTCGGGCAGGAAAGCCCAACTTCAGCACCCGACGGACAACCGGAAAAAAGAGCGCTCCTACCGGTTGCCGAAGGCCAACTTCCGCTTGGAAAAGTGGGTTCGAACCTCCCATTCTTCTTTTTTGACCCGGAAGTTGACTGCTCCGTCCCGAAAAGTGAAGAAAACTCTATCCGGACCGGTTTGGAAAAGCCGGTAATCCCGCCGGGTAGAGACCACCACTTTCACGTTGGAAAACCGGGCCAAACTCTCGGCCCGGGGAAACTCCAAAGGGGCAATAAGGACGGTCGGGCCGTCAAAAAGGGAATCCCATCGGGGCGGCCTAAACCGCTTGAACTGAGGAACAAACAGAAAGGTGTAGTCCTCTTTTATTACCCGGAGGGCGAAGGGGACGGAATCCCCGCTTGTCAGAAGGTATTCAAACTTCAACGTCATTGAATCAGCCGTTTCCTCCTTCGGCTGACGGGCCACAGGCCAGCCGACAAAGCCGGGCCGGAACCTTGTGACGATTTCCGCCGAAGCGGCCTGCCCGAAAGAATCGAATCGCAAAGGCAAATAGCCCTCGATTTTGTCCCTTCCCAAGTAAGCCAAGACCGGTTCCACAACCTGCCGGGGCGTATGCTGGGCATCGCGTACCTCGCCTCCCCCGATAACGATTATCTGGTCCAAAAGAGATAAAACGGATACCATCTCTCCCTTGGCCTCCAAAACTGAAAGGGAAAAGCCCGATGAACGTTTGAAACCCCAACCCCACAAAACCGGCGCAAGACCGAGCAAAAAAAGATAGACACCAACCTTTTTATATTGTGATTTGAAGAAAATCAAAAAGAGTCCAAACCCGGCGATCGTCAACAAAAAGGTCTCTACACCGTTTGGATGGGGAACCCGCACAAGTGTGTGTGGCAGATTGACAAACAGATTCTGTATGGCGAATAACCATTCAAACAGTTTTTCCTGAACGAATGCCAAAGGGCTCGAAAATTCCGTAAAGCCAATACCGAGTCGTACGAGCGCACACCAGGAAATCAAGGCGGCCAGTGGCATAGCCATGACGTTCACCAAAAGCGAAGTCCAAGCCACCTGATTGAAATAGTAAGCCAAAAGGGGTGTTATCAATAAAAAAACCGCTACCGAGCTGCCCAGATTAGTGTGAAACGGCTGGATGAGCCATCGTTTGGCCCAGTTTTTCTGATGCTCATCTTTCTCTTCAAAGGAAAAGATCAAAGCAAAAACTGCCAGAAAGGACAATTCAAAACCGATGTCGAAAAACCAGAGCGGGTTTAAGACAAGCAGAACGAGGGCGCAAAGCCCCAAGCTTTGCAAACCGGATATTTCACGATAAACAACTCGTGAAGTAGTCCACACCGTAAACATAATGGCCGCCCGCAAAACGGAGGCCTGCAAGTCGGTAAGCAAAACGAAGACCCAGACGACAAACAGGGCAACGAGGTAACGGGTACGCAGGGGAAGGAAAAACAGTTTCAAAAGAAAAATTGGCAACATGGCCACCCAGGCCACGTTGGCGCCGGAAACGGCCAAAAGATGCAGCGTGCCGGTTTTCCGGAACAAATCGTAGGTGGAGGGCTCGATGTCCCTGGTATCTCCGAGCACGAACCCTTTGATGACTCCGGATGCTTTGCGCGGCAATCCTGTCGTCAGTTTTCGTTCGACGCCGTCCCGAATTTTGGATAGACGCGCACGCCAGCTCCCCAAATTTTGAGCAACAACGGAGATTGCTTCATCATCTTTCAAATAAACAGACGCTTGCACGCCGCGAATGCGCATCAACCGGGCAAAATCCAAAGCTCCCGGGTTGGCCGGCTGCCAAAGGGAATCAAGACGACCCACGAACCCAATCCGGTCTCCCACCACGTAGGAAGTGACCGCCCGGCCGATGGTAAGCCGGACTTTCCCATCCAAGTGGAGCTTGCTTGTCCAGCCGATTGTAATTTCATCCAGATAAATCCGGGTACGCTCCGGCTTGACATCCGGCAGATCGCAAACCCGGCCGGTGATCAACAACCGTTTGTCGAGGCCGGCAAAATGGGCCACCGAGCGCTCTTCGGCAACATCCGTGGCCGCCGAATACCGCACGGCTCCCAGACCGACAAGAAGGAGAAGAACGCCTAAATTGGCGGCCGCATTATTGGAGCGAAAATGAAAAAATGAGGCGCCAATCCCGACCAGGGCGGAGAAAATAAACCAGAATAAAAGGTGATTGGTGGTAAGTGCGGAGATGAAGATTCCGGCGGCAAAGGCCACCGCCGCCCAGAAGGCCGGGGCCGGCAGGGAATACTTGACGATTTTTTCGACCCCCATACGCCGTCACGTTGACTTAAACCGCGCAAACATCCGCTGTAGAACGTTCGCGAACAACTTTGTTTCTTCAACTTTGAAAAGCTTGGCTGCCACAAGATACAAACCGCTAAAAACCAGGAACAAAACAAACAGCACCAAAACCCGCTGCCGCAAAAGTGTCGCTGTGTGGTGCTCGTAGAAAAACGCAAGCCCCCCCCAACAAACCAGCGCCGGAACAAGGGCGGCCAGCAAAATCCGCCAGAATTTCGACCAGACCGCGCCCCCATCCCATTCCGGTAGTTTTTTTCTGAACAAATGGAGGAGCACGAAGAAATTCACAAAAGCCGAGACGGAAGCGGAAAACGCCAGCCAGCGGAAGCCAAAGCCGAGTTTGTAAAAAGAAACGTTCAAGATGATGTTGGAAAAAACGGCCAGGATTCCCACCTGGACCGGCGTTTTGGTGTCGGCAAAGGCGTAAAAGACCGGCGCGAGTACACGGACACCGGAATAGCCGAGAAGCCCAAGACCGTACAATTGCAAAGCCGAGGCGGTCATAAGCGTATCATTCGGGCCGAATTGCCCGTGCTGAAACAAGACCGAAACGACCGGAACGGCGGCGACGATTAGAAACAGCGAAGCCGGCACGTTGAGAAAGAAAACCAGCCCCAAGGCGGAGGCCGCCGTATCCCCCACCCCTTTCAAATCGTTGGCGGCCACCTTTTGGGAAAGAGTGGGCAGGGAAACGGTAGCCAAAGCCACCCCGAAGACCCCGAGCGGAAAGTGCATCAAACGAAAGGCGTAATTGAGGTATGACACCGCCCCCTCCGGCATCAAGGAGGCGATTTGCGTATTGACGAAAATGTTTATTTCGGTGGAGGCAATCCCGGCCAAGGCGGGAAGGATAAGCCCTACGACGGCCAAAAGCTCCGGATGGCGGAAGGAAAAAATCGGCCGGTAGCGGTACCCCTCCTTTCGCAAGGAAGGCATCTGCACGCTCCACTGTAAAAATCCACCCAACAAAACGCCGTACGCCATCCCGACAATCGGCGGGTCAAAAAACGGACATAAAAGAAAGCCCGCGCCAATCATCCCTATATTAAGGAAGGCGGAGGAAAACGCCGGCCAGGTAAAGTGCCCGAGCGAATTTAAAACCCCCATCGTCAAAGCCGCCAGGGCGACCAAGACGAGATAGGGAAACATTATCCGGGCCATAAAGGCGGTCAGCTCCGCCTTGCCGGCGATTTTCTCAAACCCCGGCGCGATGGCCGAAACGATGGCCGGCGTGAAATAAATCCCGAGCAAGACGACGACGGCCAAGACCACAACGAGCGCGTTCCCCACTAAATTGAAAAGAAAGAATGCGTTCTGTTTTCCTTCCCGCGAAAGTTTTTTGCTGAAAGCCGGCACAAAGGCCGCCGACATCGCCCCCTCCGCAAAGAGGTCGCGCAACAAATTTGGAATGCGAAAAGCGGCGATGAAGGCATCCGTGGCCAGCCCGGCGCCGAAGAGATAGGCGAAAACCTGCTCCCGCACCAACCCCAAAATGCGCGAGCCGGTGGTGGCGGCCGAAACGCCCCCGGCCCGCCGGGCTAACTGTTGGTTTTCGGTTGACAAATGGGGACCAAAAAATTACTTTGGAGGGCCAAAGGAGAATGAATGCCAAGACATAAATCAGCCAAAAAGGCGCTTAGGAAGTCGGAAAAACTGCGCGAGCATAACAAGGCGCTGAAGACCCGGTTGAAAACGGTTTTCAAAACCGCCCTGACCGAAAGCGACGCCTCCAAGAAATCGGAGGAGATTCGCAAGGCCTTTTCGCTCATCGACAAAGCCGCCAAGCGGAAGCTGATTCCCAAAAACCGCGCCGCCCGGCTCAAATCCCGCCTGTCCCGTTCCAAGGCCGCGTAATTTTTCTCTGGTTTTTTCACCATCGTATATGGCGGGCCAAAAGCAGGAGCTTGGGGTTTTCTTTTAATACCCGCTTCAAAAGCCCAATAGGCTCGATACCCCGTACGGGATTGTTTTCAAAAAGCGGCCGGACGAAGTTAATCACGTTATCAAATTCAGAATCGCTCATCCGTATGTAAATTTGCCGGGCATAAAGATAGAAGCGCATCTCCCGCCCTTTGACTTTATCCCATTCACGTTGATACCGCTCCAGAAAATCGGGCGAATGCTTGGACGGCAGATATTCCGCCGCCGTTCCCCCCGCGATTTTGCCGGATAAAAGAGCATTGGCAATCCCGGCTCCTGAAATGGAATCCACCAGCCGGGCGGCATCCCCGGCCAAAAGCACGTTCTTGACCCGCATCAATTTCTTGCCGACATAGGCGGGTACTCCGCCGACGATGGTTTCGACTATCGAGGCGCGCGGAAAGCGCTCCGCCACAAACTTGTTCAAAAGTTCAACCGCCTTTACTTTGGCGTTCAAAGCCGGCGTGAATGCCAGCCCCACGTTGGCCGTGCCGTTCCCTTTGGGAAAAACCCAGCCGTAGCCGCCGGGGCACAAGTCCCGGCCGAAGTAGAACTGCAAACATTCTTCATCGACATCCAACCCTCCCAAAAGATACTGCGCGGCGGAATCAAAACCGGAAAGATATAAAGTCGTGTTCAACCCGGCCCAATAGCCGATGCGGGATTCGATGCCGTCGGAAGCGATGATGACCGGCGCAAAGTATTCGTTGGGCTTCCCTTCCTCTAAAACCTTGACCCCCCGAATCAGCCCGCCGTCACCGTTTAGCAACCCCACGACCGGCGTTCCGGCTTTCACCGTAGCTCCTTCTTTGGCTGCCAGCCCGGCCAAATCCCGGTCAAAAATTTTCCGGTCCAGCACATACCCCGCTTCCGGATGCACGATTTTCGCTTTCGCGCCACCCGGGCCGACGAGTAAAACCCGCTCCACGCGCGAAGCCACCCAACGCGGATTCAAAGGAACGATATCTTCCAAGCCAGACTTGGAAATTCCCTCCGCGCAGCAGAGGGGATAGCCGACGACGGGATGTTTCTCTAAGAGAAGAACCTTTTTCCCTTTCTTAGCCGCCGCCATTGCTGCCGAAGAGCCCCCCGGCCCTGCTCCGACCACGATTACATCATACCGATTCTCGGAATTCATAAAGTAAACGCTCCCGTAGGGCAGGTGCGCACGCAGGCGTTGCAAAGCGTGCAGGTGTGGTGGTCGATTTCGATGCCGCGCGGAGTTAAAGCCAGTGAATCGTGGGGACAAACCCCCACGCAGGCCCCGCATTCAAAGCAGAGCGCCACGTTGAACAAAAGCCGCTTCCCGACCGCTTTGCGGTTCCTTACAACTTGGGCCTTGGCCTCCTCCACCGGCATAGTAGGCCGTAAATTTAAACCGGCAAGCCAATAAGGCAAGGAAAAACACCCCCTAAAGCCAAAGCCGTTACATCCGATAAGATATTAAGGGGAAGGGATACATGCGCAAATTGGCTCAATGGACGGTTGGCTTGGCGGTTCTCCTTTTGATTTATCCGACGCTTTCATTCTGTTATGAAAAAGAATTGAACGCCTTGGCCGGGTCCTTGACCCAAAAGCTGCTTGAAGGAAGAAAAAAGAAGGTGGCCATAGTCGATTTCACCGATATGGAGGGGCACACCATCTATGCCGGGCGGTTTTTGGCCGAAGAGCTTTCCGTTCAACTTTCCAGTTTGGGCAGCCGCACGGAGTTTGAGGTCGTCGACAGGATGCGTTTGAAAAGTTTGCTGAAGGAGCAGGGACTGGAAGCCACCGGCTGGGTTGACCCGGAAATGGGGAAAAAACTCAAAAAGGCCGCTGGGATTAACGCCATCATTGCCGGGAATTTGACCCCGTTCGGCGACAGTCTGCACCTTTCGGTAAAAATTCTGGATGCCGGGAACGCAAAAATTCTATTTGCCACCAGCACCGATTTTCCGAAATCGAAAATCATCATGGGAGACAATACACCGGAAAAAAGGAATCCCCCGGCCCAAAACCCGCCGCCGAGCGCCTCCGTAACTCCGGTTGCTCCATCTAAACCGGCACCGGCCCCGCCGCCGGTCGAAATTCGGCAGAAGGTGGAAACGCCGGAGTTTGTCTTGGAGCTTCAAGAGTGCTGGGCCTCCGGCCCGAATCTGACCTGCTCCATGCTTCTGACCAACGTAAAGGAAGACAAAAGCTACAAACTGACCACAGCCGATACCCGTATCATCGACCCTGCCGGCAACGAATACCGTGCTCAAAAACTCCAGCTTGGCACGGCCGAGGGATGGGATTCCGTTCAACGACCGTTGGTAAACGGAATTGCCACAAAGGCCGCCGCCAGCTTTACCGGCGTTTCACCAAGTGTACGCACAATCGCGCTTTTTGAAATCAGTTGCCACTTGGAAGGGGTCGGCCAGTACAAAGCCCAGTTCCGCGCCGTCCCCGTAACCCGGTAGGGATTTCCACCGACCTAACAATTTAGTAATCAAGCGCTTAGATCAATTCTTGTCTCTTTATTTAGTCCATTAATCGAGCATTCACCTCACCTTGTGGGGAGAGTTTAAAGCCCGCCGGAGACGGCTCAAAGGGTGTTGTCAAAAACCGCCCTTGCCAAACCGCATTTAAAATGTAACTTTACCCGTCCAGAGCCCCCTTTGTAAGAGGGGAACTTTCTGGCTTTTGAGGTTTCAAAAATGGTTTGCAAGCAACTGTAAATAGAAAAATTGAGGGCGTTTGCAACCGCCCTTGCAACTTACTTTCAGGAGGAAAAATGCCGAAGACCAAAGTTTACAAAAACTATATAAACGGCGAATGGGTGGAGTCCGGCTCGGGGGAAACGTTTGAAAACAGAAACCCGGCCGACAAACGGGATTTAATCGGGCTTTTTCAGCGTTCCAATCAGGATGATGTGAACGCCGCCGTGGAAGCGGCCAAAAAGGCCTTCGAAAGCTGGCGGCTTTACCCAGCGCCGAGACGGGCGGAAATTTTGTTCCGGGTGGCGGAAATTCTGGTACAGAAAAAAGAGGAGTTTGCCCGGGATATGACCCGCGAGATGGGAAAGGTCTTGAAGGAGACCCGCGGCGACGTGCAGGAAGCGATTGACATGACCTACTATATGGCCGGCGAGGGGCGCCGCCAGTTCGGCCAGACCACGCCGTCCGAGCTCCCCAACAAGTTTATGATGTCCGTGCGGATGCCCTTGGGCGTCTGCGCTCTGATTACTCCCTGGAATTTCCCGATGGCCATCCCCTCTTGGAAGCTGATGCCTGCTCTCATCTTGGGCAATACAGTGGTCTTCAAACCAGCTACCGATACCCCCCTTTCCGCCTATAATCTGGTGAAGGCCTGTGAGGATGCCGGGTTGCCAAAAGGGGTTTTGAACTTTGTGACCGGCACCGGTTCCGAAGTAGGCACGCCGTTGATGACCCATCCGGACGTAAAGCTGGTCAGCTTCACCGGTTCCACGGCCGTTGGCAAATCGGTGGCGGAGGCGACCGCCTCCACCTTCAAGCACACCAATTTGGAAATGGGGGGGAAAAACGCCATTTTGGTGATGGACGACGCCAAAGTCGATTTGGCCGTGGAAGGGGCCGTCTGGGGCGGGTTCGGCACCACCGGCCAGCGTTGCACGGCCGCCAGTCGGGTGATTGTGCATAAAAAAGTGCTGAAGGAATTCACCCAGAAATTCGTGGCCCGCGCCCGGGCTTTGAAAGTCGGCAACGGGCTGGATGCCAAAACCGAAATGGGCCCCTCCGTCAACGAAAGCCAGTTGGAAACGGTGATGAAATATGTGGAGGTCGGCAAAAAAGAGGACGGCGCTACCCTTTTGACCGGCGGACACCGCTTGACCAAGGGGGAGTATGCCCACGGAAATTTCCACGAACCGACTATCTTTGGGGACGTCGATCCCGATATGCGCATCGCTCAGGAAGAAATCTTCGGTCCGGTCGTCGCAGTAATCCCGACAAATTCACTCGAAGAAGGTATCAAAATTGTCAACGATACGGCCTACGGCCTCTCCGCCTCCATTTACACACAGGATGTCAACCGGGCCTTCGTGGCGATGCGGGATGTCTACACCGGCATTTTCTACGTCAACGCCTCCACTATTGGAGCGGAAGTGCATCTCCCCTTCGGCGGCACCAAGCAGACCGGCAACGGCCATCGCGAAGCGGGGCAGGCCGCCTTGGACGTTTTCTCCGAGTGGAAGGTTCTCTACATCGACTATTCCGGTAAATTGCAAAAGGCCCAAATCGACGTGGAATGAGCGCCTGAAGTTCGATATATGAAGCCGAATAAGTTTGTTTGCTTTGCTGAAAATCAACCGGAGCATTACCTCGTTTCCCAGCTCTGGCTCTCGTCTTCCATCTGACTTTTCTTTTCTCATACAATTTAACGGAACGCTGAGGCAGGGCGAATGCTCGCCCTTTCCGGATTTTTGAGAAAAGAAAGGAGAGAAACAAAATGAAAAGGAAGGTTTTGATAATGGGCGCCGCCGGGCGGGATTTTCATAATTTCAACACCGCCTTCCGCGGCAACAAGAATTACGAAGTGGTCTGCTTCACCGCCACCCAGATACCGAATATCGAGGATCGCAAATATCCGGCAAAATTGGCCGGACGGGGCTACCCCAAGGGTATTCCGATCTACGCAGAAGAGGAGTTGACCGAAATCATCCAAAAGAAAAAAATCGACACGGTCGTCTTTTCGTACTCGGATGTGCCCCATACCTACGTGATGCATAAAGCCTCGCAGGTGATGGCCGAGGGGGCCAGTTTTATGCTGCTGGGGCCGAAAGAAACGCAGCTAAAATCCAAAGTCCCCGTCGTGGCGGTCTGCGCCGTGCGCACGGGATCCGGCAAAAGCCAGACCACCCGCAAGGTGGCCGACATTTTGAAGAAAGCAGGCAAAAAGCTGGTGGTGGTGCGCCACCCGATGCCCTATGGCAATCTGGTCAAGCAGACCTGCCAGCGCTTCGCCGATTTCAAGGATTTGGACCGCTACGACTGCACGATTGAGGAGCGGGAGGAATACGAGCCGCATTTGGAGCGCAAAACGGTGGTCTATGCCGGGGTTGATTACGAAAAAATTCTGCGGCAGGCCGAAAAAGAGGCGGACGTCATTCTGTGGGACGGCGGCAATAATGATTATCCTTTCTTTAAGCCGGATTTATTGATAACCGTGGTGGATCCCCACCGCCCCGGGCACGAGCTGGCTTATTTCCCTGGGGAGCAGAATCTCTGGTCGGCCGACGTGGTGGTGATTAACAAAGTGGACACGGCGGCGTTTGAAAACATCCAGACCGTGAAGAAAAACGTTGAACGCACGAATCCGGACGCTGTGGTCATCGAAGCGGCCTCGCCTATTTTCGTCGAAGGAGGGAACGGCATCCGCGGCAAGAAAGTGCTGGTTATCGAGGATGGGCCCACTTTGACCCATGGGGAAATGGAATACGGCGCCGGGGTGGTGGCCGCCCGCAAATTCGGCGCCGCCGAGTTACTTGACCCCCGCTCCTACATCAAGGGAAGCCTGGTGGGGGTGTACAAAAAATATCCCCACATCGGCAAACTCCTGCCGGCGATGGGATATGGCGAGGCGCAAATCAAGGATATGCAGAACACCATCAACCGCGTTCCAGCCGATTTGGTCATCGTCGCCACGCCGATTGATTTGGGTCGGCTTCTGAAGGTGAAAAAACCGATGCTGCGCGTCCGCTACGAACTGGAAGAGTTGGGGAAGCCGGATTTGAAGGCGGTGCTTTCTCCCTTCTTGAAGTAGGCCGAAATGAAGCGGGCCGTGGTTGCCCTCGGGGGCAACGCCATCTCCAAAGCGGGCGAGCCGGATACGATTGCCAACCAGTTTGCCAACACCCGCGCCTCCCTGGGCGGGCTGGTGGAGCTTTTGCGCGAAGGGTACGACATCGCCTTGACCCACGGCAACGGTCCGCAGGTCGGCAACGCCATCTTGCGGGTGGAGCTGGCGGCCGACAAGGCCCCTATTCTCCCGCTCGGAATCTGCGTAGCCGACACGGAAGGCGGAATGGGGTATATGATTGCCCAGTCCCTCAAAAACCGGCTGCTAAAAGAAAAAATCGACCGTCCGGTGGTAACCGTGGTGACCCAAGTCCTGGTGGACAAGGATGATCCCTCCATCTCCGACCCGACCAAATTCATCGGCCAGTTCTATTCCAAGGAGGAAGCCGAAGAGCTGATGAAAAAAAGGGGCTGGAAGATGAAGAAAGATGCCAACCGCGGCTGGCGCCGGGTCGTGCCCTCCCCTATACCGCTCGATATTATTGAAAAGGAGTCCATCAAGAAACTACTCGATCAGAAAGTGGTGGTCATCGCCGCCGGCGGCGGGGGGATACCGGTGTGCCGGATGCCGGACGGCTCCTTGGAAGGGGTGGATGCGGTAATTGACAAAGATTTGGCTTCCGCCGTCTTGGCCCGCGAAGTTGGGGCCGAGCTGCTCCTGATTTTAACCGGCGTGGACAAGGTCGCAATAAATTTTGGTCGTCTGGATCAGCAATTTTTGGACAAAATCACCTTGAAGGAAGCGCAAAAATATCTCGAGGCCGGAGAATTTCCCCCCGGCAGCATGGGGCCGAAGATTAAGGCGGCCATAAATTTCCTTGAGTCCGGCGGCAAAGAGGTTATAATCACCTCGATTGACCGGGCTTATCCGGCCGTTTTGGGAAAAGCCGGCACGCACATCCTGCCGGGCTGAAATGATTCTTTTTGAAGAAAGAGTTGATTTGAATACCGCCATTGGCGTCAAAGTTGCGGAAGCCATTCTAAAAAAAGGGAAATTGTATGAGGTCGGCGGGGCCGTCCGCGACCGGCTGTTGGGCATCCCCCGCACCCAAAAGGACACGGACTACTTGGTCACCGGCATCCCGTTGGCCGAGCTCGTGGCGCTGTTAAAAAAATTCGGCTACGTCGATTTGGTCGGCCGTTTTTTCGGCGTTATCAAATTCACGGACCGGGAATCCGGCACCACCTTCGACATTTCTCTCCCCCGCAAGGAAAAAAGCACCGGCACGGGGCACAAGGATTTTGAAGTGGATTTTGACCCGGCCCTGCCGGTTGAGACCGACTTGGGCCGGCGTGATTTCACCATCAACGCCATGGCCTTCGACGTTGCCGCGCAGAAACTAATCGACCCCTTCGGCGGCCGGAACGACATTAAAGCCAAACTGGTGCGTCAGGTGTTTGAACAGGCGTTTGAAGAAGACCCTTTGCGGATGCTGCGCGCCATCCAGTTCGCCTCCCGCTTCAACTTTGAAATCGAGCCGAAAACCTGGGAGCATCTGGTCGCCTCGGTGCGACTGATTGAAACCGTCTCCGCCGAGCGGATTGCCGAGGAGTTGAACAAACTGATTCTCCTCTCTTCCAAACCCTCGGTCGGCTTCAAACTGATGGAAAAGTCGGGACTTTTGAAAATTTTGCTGCCGGAGCTGGCCGAAGGAGTGGGCGTTTCCCAGCCGGGCGGCTACCACCGCTGGGAGGTCTTTGAGCACACGTTGTACGTGGTGGATGCCGCCCCGCCTAAACTACACTTGCGTTGGGCCTGTTTGCTCCACGACGTCGCCAAACCCCGCACCAAGGTGGAAACGGGAGAAGGCGCCACTTTCTACGGCCACGAAAAGCTCGGCTCCAAAATGACCAAACAGATATTGCGCCGGCTGAAATATTCCAACGACTTCATCGACCAGGTTTTTCTTTTGGTAGACAAGCATATGTTCACCACCCAGGTTACCGACAAGGGGGTGCGCCGCCTGATTCGCAAGGTCGGGCCGGAACTGGTCTTTGATTTGCTCGATTTGCGCCGCGCGGATGTGGCAGGCCAGGGAATGGGAGGGAAAACGGACGATGTGGACGAGCTGGAGGCCCGCATCAAAGCCGAACTGGAAAAAAGGCCCCCCTTCAGCGTGCGCGATTTGGCTGTCAGCGGCCATGATGTGATGGAGCATCTCCAGGTTCCGGCCGGACCGGCCGTCGGCAAAGTGCTGAACCACCTTTTGGAACAGGTCTTGGACGATCCAACTTTAAACGAAAAAAGTGCTTTGTTAAAGCTCGCAAAAGATTATTATACCGGGCTGGAGGCCAAGTGAACCTGCACGAATACCAAGCCAAAGAACTCTTCGCCCAAGCCGGGATTCCCATTCCCAAAGGGAAAGTCGCCCAAACGCCCGAAGAAGCGTTTCAAATCGCTTCCGAGTTCGGCCAAACCGTGGTGGTCAAGGCCCAAGTGCACACCGGCGGCCGGGGCAAGGCCGGCGGCGTAAAACTTGCCCAAACGCCGGAGGAGGCGAAAGAAAAGGCGACTGCCATTTTGGGAATGGACATCAAAAACTACACGGTTGAAAAGGTCCTGATCACCGAAGCCGCCGACATCGCTTCGGAGGCTTACTTGAGCGTCACGCTCGACCGCGAATTCAAGATGCCGGTAATCATTGCCTCTCCCGCCGGCGGCATCGAAATCGAGGAAGTGGCCAAACAAACTCCGGAAAAGGTTTTAAAACTGCGCGTCAACCCCTTGACCGGCCTGCTCCCCTACCACGCCCGGCAGGTCTCCGGCTTTCTGTATGCCGATAAAAACATCCGCAAACAGGCGGAGGAAATTTTGAAGAAGCTCTATTCGCTCTACTTTCTGGCCGACTTGACGCTGGCTGAAATCAACCCGCTCGTTGTTACAAAAAAAAACGAACTGGTAGCCCTCGACGCCAAAGTGAGCATCGACGACAATGCCTTGGACCGCCACCCGGAGTTTGAGAAGTACAAGGAGTTCTCCGGCGCGGAAAAAATCGAGGAAGAAGCCAAAAAAGCCGGGCTTTCCTTCGTCAAGCTGGACGGCAGCATCGGCTGCATCGTCAACGGCGCCGGCCTGGCAATGGCCACTATGGACTTGGTCAAGTTCTACGGCGGAAATCCCGCCAATTTTCTGGATATCGGCGGCAGTTCCAATCCGGAAAAAGTTATTGCCGCCATGAAAATCATCCTGGCCGACCCCAACGTGAAAGCCATCTGCTTCAACATCTTCGGCGGCATAACCCGCGGCGACGACGTCGCCAATGGCATCGTAAAGGCGGTGAATACCTTGAAGCCGAAGGTGCCGATTGCCATCCGGCTGGTTGGCACCAACGAAGAACTGGCCAAGGAAATTTTGCGAAAAGTCAACCTCAACGTCTATTCCTCGATGACCGAAGTAGTCAAAAAGGCCATCGAACTGTCCAAGGCGGCGTAAAATGGGAATTTTAATCGACGAAAAAACCAAAGTAATCGTTCAGGGGATCACCGGCCGGGACGGCTCCTTCCACGCCCGACAGATGAAGGAATACGGCACCAAGATTGTCGCTGGCGTGACACCGGGGCGGGGTGGCGAAAAAGAGGATGGCGTTTTGGTCTTCGATTCGGTGAAAGAGGCCAAAGAGGCCACCGGCGCAAATTGCAGCGTTATCTACGTCCCTCCGGCATTTGCTGCGGACGCCATCTACGAAGCGGCTGATTCCGGCCTGCCGCTTGTCGTCTGCATCACGGAAGGCATTCCCGCCTTTGATATGCTGAAAGTTTATCATTATTTGAAAACCACAAAAACCCGTCTGGTCGGCCCCAATTGCCCCGGTTTGATAACTCCAGGCAAATGTAAAGTGGGCATTATGCCGGCCCAGATTCACACTGAGGGCCCGGTCGGCGTCGTATCCCGCTCCGGCACTCTGACCTATGAGGTGGTTTACAACCTGACGCAATCCGGCATCGGCCAGTCCACCGCCATCGGTATCGGCGGCGATCCGGTCATCGGCACTGACTTCGTGGACGTTTTGGCCCTCTTTGAGAAAGACAAACAGACCAAGGCTATTGTTCTGATTGGAGAAATCGGCGGCACGGATGAAGAACGCGCGGCGGCTTTCATCAAAGCCGAAGTGTCCAAGCCGGTAGTCGCCTTCATCGCCGGCCAGACCGCCCCGCCGGGCAAGCGGATGGGGCATGCCGGTGCCATCATCTCCGGTGGCTCCGGCACCGCCGCAGAAAAAATCGAAACATTCAGGAAGGTCGGCGTTCCGGTCGCCTCCACTCCGGCCGAAATCCCGGCTTTGGTGGAGCGGGCCTTGGGAAAATCCAAGAAAGTAAAAATTTCCGTCGTTGCAGCCAAACCAAAGAAACGACTTCCCGCAATGAAAACACGCGCCGCAAAAGGGAGGTCGTTCAAAAAAACTCCCGCTTGGGCGGCCAAAGGAAGAAGGAAACGATAAGGAATGGAAAAAACGCTTTTGATTATCAAGCCGGATGCCGTTTCCCGCAACCTGATTGGGGAAATCGTCTCCCGGGTGGAAAAAGCCCGTTTTAAAATCAAGGCCATGAAAATGGTGCAGTTGAAACCGGCCGAGGCCCGCCGCTTTTACGCGGTGCACGAAGGCAAACCGTTCCTGGACGAGTTGGTCGCCTTCATGTCCTCCGGCCCGGTGGTGCCGATGGTTTTGGAAAAGGAGAACGCCGTGGCCGATCTGCGCAAGCTGATCGGCGCGACCAACCCGGCCAAGGCCGATCCCGGCACCGTGCGCCACGATCTGGCGATCGATATGGGAAAAAATTCCGTGCATGGCTCCGATTCACCGGAGAATGCCAAAATTGAAATCGAGTTCTTCTTTCCAAACTCGGAGGGGAAATGAAAAGGAAAATATCCGTCATCGGGGCCGGCAACGTCGGGGCCAGCCTCGCGCTCTATCTGGCGGAAGAAAACCTGGCCGACATCGTTCTGGTCGATATTCTGGAGGGTATCCCGCAGGGGAAAGCCCTGGACTTGTCCCAGGCCGGGCCGGTGCGCGGCTACAATGCCAAAATAACCGGAACGAACGACTACAAGGAAATTTCCGGCAGCGACATGGTGATTGTAACGGCTGGATTGGCGAGAAAACCGGGGATGAGTCGGGAGGATTTGCTTTCCGCCAACGCCGATATCGTCGGCAAAGTGGCGGACGAAATAAAAGCCAAAGCCCCCAACGCTTTTGTGCTGGTGGTTTCCAACCCGCTCGACATAATGACCTACCATATGTTCCGCAAAACCGGTTTTCCAGCCAACCGGGTTTTCGGCCAGGCTGGCGTCTTGGACTCCGTCCGCTTCCGTACTTTCGTGGCGATGGAGCTGGGCGTGGCCTTCAGTGATACGCAAGCCATGGTTTTGGGCGGACACGGGGATACGATGGTCCCCCTGCCGCGCTACTCCACGGTCTCCGGCGTGCCGATTACCGAGTTGATTTCCAAGGAGCGGATTGACGCCATCTCCGCCCGCACCCGCGATGGGGGGGCCGAAATTGTGAAGCTCTTGAAATCCGGTTCGGCCTACTATGCCCCGGCGGCTGCCTCGGCCGAAATGGCCAAGGCGGTCTTTCTGGACGAAAAGAAGCTTCTGCCCGCCTCGGCCTATGTGGACGGTCCCTACGGCCTCTCCGGGTTGTATATTGGGGTGCCGGTGATTTTGGGTGCCGGCGGCGTGGAAAAAGTAATCGAGTTGAAACTGGAAAAAGAGGAGAAGGAGGCGCTCGCGCGCTCCGCCGCCACCTACAAAGACATGCTCAAATTCCTGGGCTACTGATGCGCAAATTCAAAACCTTCACCGTCCCCCGCGAAGGGGAGAAAATCAGTTTCAAAAACAAGAAGCTGCTCGTGCCGGATTATCCGGTGATTCCCTTTATTGAAGGGGACGGCATCGGCGTCGACATAACCCCGGCGGCGCAGAAGGTGTTGAACGCCGCCGTCGAGCGGGCCTACGGCCCGGGCCGCAAGCTGGTCTGGGTGGAAATCTTCGCCGGAGAGAAAGCCCAAAAACGCTTTAGCGAATGGATTCCGAGGGAAACCTACGATGCCATCAAATTCTTCGTCGTCGCTTTAAAGGGGCCTTTGACCACCCCCATCGGCGGCGGCCACCGCAGTTTGAACGTCACCCTGCGCCAGGTTTTGGACCTCTACGCCTGCATCCGGCCCGTGCGCTACTTCGAGGGGGTTCCGGCTCCGGTGAAAACCCCGGAAGATGTGAACCTGATCATTTTCCGGGAAAACACGGAGGATGTCTACGCCGGGCTGGAATGGAAAAAAGGGACGCCCGAGGCCAAAAAGCTGATTTCCTTTTTGGGGAAAACCTTGAAGGCCAAAGTCCGTCCCGATTCCGGCGTGGGAATCAAGCCGATCTCCGCCTTCGCCACCAAGCGGCTCGTCCGCAAGGCCCTTCAGTATGCACTCGACAACAACCGCCGGGTGGTGACCTTGATTCACAAGGGAAACATTATGAAGTTCACCGAGGGCGCCTTCCGGGACTGGGGCTACGAAGTGGCCAAAAAGGAATTCGGCAAAGTGACCGTTACGGAAGAGGAACTGCGCGGCGCCGAAGTGCCGCCGGGAAAGATTCTGGTCAACGACCGGATTGCCGACTCCATTTTCCAGCAGATTCTGACCCGCCCCAAGGAATACGATATTCTGGCCTGCCCAAATCTTGAAGGGGATTTTCTTTCGGATGCCGCCGCCGCCCAAGTGGGGGGATTGGGAATGGCGCCGGGCGGCAACGTGGGGGAAGGCACGGCGGTGTTCGAGGCCACCCACGGCACCGCCCCCAAGTACGCCGGGCAGAACAAGGTCAACCCGGGCAGCTTGATTCTTTCCGGGGCGATGATGCTGGAGTATCTGGGCTGGAAAGAAGCGGCGGCCCTGATTTACGCCGGGCTGGAAAGGGCGCTGAAACATAAAACCGTAACCTACGATCTGGAGCGGCAGATGTCCGGTGCACAGCTGGTATCCACCTCCGGCTTTGCCGACCGCATCATCTCCCACATCAACGAAAGCAAGGTCCCGCAGTTGGAGACGGTGAGTTGAAATGCCGGAGACCCGTCCTCCCGTCCGCCGGCGTCCCGACCGTCCCCGCGGGCTTTTGGTCTCCGTAGTCGTCCCGGCCCACAACGAAGAGGAGAACCTGCCGGCGCTTCTGGAGACGTTTGACGAGGTCTTCCGCCGCGAACGGATTTCTGGCGAATTGATTCTGATTGATGACGGTTCAACCGACAAAACCTATGCCAAAGCGCGCGACTTGGCCAACCGCTACCGTTTTCTGCGGGTGTATTACCACAAAAGACGCCAGGGGGTGACGGCGGCCCTGAACACCGGTTTTGGCCTGGCCCGAGGGCGCTTCCTTTTCTTTTTCCCCGCCGATTTGCAGTATCACCCCAACGATTTGCCCCAGATGGTGGACCGGCTCACCTCCGGATTCGACGTGGTGACCGGTTGGAAACAGGGGCGTTACGGCCCCAAGCGCTTCGTCTCTTTCATCTACAATTCGCTTTCGCGGGTGTTGTTTAAAGTCCCGGTGCACGATTTGAATTCCATCAAGGGGTTCAAGCGGGAGGTGCTGAACGCCCTCTCCTTCCGCAAGGACTGGCACCGCTATCTGGTGGTGATGGCCCACGAGCAGGGGTTCAAGGTGACCGAGGTAAAGGTCCGCCTCTATCCCCGCAAGTTCGGCAAATCAAAGTTTGGCTTCTGGCGCATCCCTATCGGCTTTTTGGATTTGCTGGCGGTCAAATTCCAGCTTTCCTTTTCCAAAAAACCGCTTCTTTTCTTCGGCTCTTGGGGTTTGGTTTTAATCGCCCTCGGAATCATAATCGGACTGGTTGCCATCGGTTTCCGGGTCTTCGCCCACGAGGGATACCGGCCGATTTTGTACCTGGTGATGCTTCTGGAGCTTCTGGGCATCTCCTTTTTCGCCTTGGGATTTTTGGGGGAAACATTGGTTGAGTTGCAGATCCGGATGGACAATTTGGCGCGCGAGGTGGGGGAACTGAAAAACCGCCCGGCGCACGGCCCTCTGCGCCCCCGTCACCAGAATCGGCCGCCGCAGGGCCGCCCCGCTCCCGTTTCGGGACAATCGCGGGACGCCGGGGTTCCCGAAACCCCGCTGCCGGAAGAATCCGAACCGAAGTTCCCCTTCGACCGTTGAAACAAAAGCTGTTCATCTTTCTGCGCTGGGCGGCCGTCCTTCTGATTTTCATTTTTTTGGGGAAAAAAGTCGTTGCCGACTGGCAGCAGGTACGGCAGTATGAGTGGAAAATAAATTACTTCTGGCTCGGCTTTTCTCTGCTCATTCTGCTGGGGAATTTTGTCTATCTCTCTTGGGTCTGGAGCGAGATTTTGAAAATTTTCGGCAAATCCTTGAAGCTCAAAAAGGCCTTTAAAATCTCCTATCTTTCCAACCTGGCCCGCTACCTACCCGGCCGCATCTGGCAGTACGTCAGCTTGGTGGCGATGTGCGAGCGGGAGGGAATTTCCAAAAGCACCTCGACGGCCTCCTTTGTTTTGAGCCAGTTGATAAACATCCCCGCCGCATTGCTTTTGATTTTAGCCACCGGAGTCCTCCCGGCTGTAACCCGGCAGGGGTGGATTAAGGATACCATCTGGATTTTGGGGGGCGCCGTGACGCTGGGGGCGCTGGTTGTTATCACCCGGCCCAATTTGACCGAAAAAACGCTCCGCTGGCTTTTGCGCAGGCTCGAGAAAACCGAGCCCGCTCTGGCCTTGAAGAAAACTTCTCTCGCCGGTATATTCGCCTCCTATGTTTTCGGATGGTTTCTGCACGGTACGGCCTTTTTTTTCTTTACGGTGGCGGTGACCGGGGAGGTCGGCAACTTCTTTCCGGTCGTTGGCGCCTACGTGGCCGCCTACTTGATTGGTTACTTGAGCTTTTTCACCCCGGGCGGGCTGGGAGTGCGCGAGGCGGTTCTGGCCTTGATTTTGAGCATCTACTTTCCCGACCCCGTGGCGATTTTGATTTCCACCCTTTCCCGCCTCTGGGTCGTCTTGGGGGAAACCGCAGGGGCTTTGGTGGCCTGGAAATTGTAAATGACTGACAAAAAGAATAAACCCACACCCAAAAAAGCGATGCAAGCCGTCCTCTGGTGGGAAAACGAGCGCCTTTTTCCCTATCTGCCGGTGGGCGTTTACCTTGTGCTGGTGATAATTCTCTTCGCCAAGTTTGTCTTTTCCAACCAGATGCTGGCCGGTTCCGACACGCTGCAAGCCGGCATTTTTTTCCGTTCCTATCTGGTGGAGTTTTTTAAAAACTACGGCCACATTCCCCAGTGGAACCCTTACATCTTCGGCGGGATGCCGTTTGTGGATGCCTTCCACGGCGACATTTTTTACCCGTTAAGCTTTCTTAAATTTTTGATGCCGCTCGACCGGGCTTTGGGCTGGATTCAAGTTTTGCACATCTTTCTGGCCGGCTGTTTTATGTACGCCTGCGCCCGCCGCTTCGGAGCAAGTTATCTCGGCGCCTTCACCTCTGGCCTTTTCTATATGCTCTCCACCTATCTCGTTTCCCTGGTCAGCCCAGGGCATGACGGAAAGATTTTCGTCACCGCTCTCTTTCCGCTGGCTCTGCTTTTCATGGAAGTCGCCCTGCAGGAAAAACCGTTCCTAAATTCCGTTTTAATGGGCGGTGTCTTAGGTTTAATCTGGCTCACTCCCCATCCCCAGATGGCCTATTTCACCCATCTTGCGCTGGCCTTCTACGCCGGTTATCGGATTATCGAGAAAATCTGGATAGAAAAGGCCTGGAGTTGGGCGGTCATTCGCTCGGCCGCCATTGCGCTTGGAGTGGTTGTCGGCCTGGGCGTTTCCGCCATCCAGATGTGGCCCGGCATTCACTACGTGAACAACTACTCCCCTCGCGCCGAAGAGCGGGGCTACGAATGGGCCGCCTCCTGGTCGATGCACACGGAGGAGTTGGTGGGACAGCTCATCGGCGGCTTTTCGGGAATGATGACGCAGGCCGAACAAAGCTATTGGGGAAAAAATCCCTTCAAGGACAATTCCGAATACACAGGCCTGGTTTGCCTGCTTCTTGCTTTGACCGGTGTGGTCTTGTGGAAAGAACGCAAAAAGTGGTTTTTTGTTGCTCTGGCGCTCTTCGCCTTAATTTACGCTCTCGGTGCGACCACCCCTCTCTTTAAGCTTTTTTATTATTTGATTCCCCAAGTAAAAAAGATGCGCGCTCCCAGTATGATAATGTTTCTGTTTGCCTTTTCCGGAGCGCTTCTGGCCGGTATCGGCCTCGAACAACTGCTGGCGCGCCTGAACGAATTGAACCAGAAGTTAAAAAAACGCCTTTTTGTAACCCTCGGTTCCATCGTGGGTTTGATTCTGCTTTTAACGCTTTTAATCACTTTCACGGGCAAGGGCTTTGCCGGTTTCTGGAAGGGATTTTTCTATTCCGATATGCCCCCCTTCAAAGAATCGATCTTTCAGGCCAATTACTCCAAAATCGCGGGCCGGGCCTGGCTTTCCCTCTTCATCGGCGGTCTCTCCTTCGGTTTGATTTGGCTCTATTTTAAAAGAAGCGTGACGGCCTCTGTTCTGGTGGCCGCCCTGCTCTTGATCGGCGCGTTCGATTTGTTCCGGCTGGACAAGAACTTCATCGAAACAACCGACTTGGCGGCGCATTTCAGCCCCCACCCGCTGGTGAATGCGGTCAAATCCGACCCCGCACCGGGCCGCATTTTTGTTCCCCCGCAAAGCATGACCGGCGCTTCCATCTTCGGCACGGAGGACTATCTTCCTTATTTTGACATTGAAAGCATCACCGGCTACCACGGCAACCAGCTCCGGTGGTACGAGGACTTCATCGGCGGCAAACCCTTCGCCAATCTGGGGAACTTGAATTTTCTGAACCTGCTCAACACCCGCTACATTGTCAGTCGTGATTCATTTGTAATGCCCGGCGTTCTGGAAATGGCCGGCAGCTATGGCGGCATCTATCTCTACCGAAACCTCTCCGCTCTCCCGCGTGCCTTTGCCGTGTTCGATTACAGGACCGTCAAAAGCACCGCCGAGATAGTCGAGCGAATCCGCCCGCAAACTTTCAACCCAGCAAAAACAATATTCTTCACTGAAGACCCCGCTCCTCCCGGCTGGCAGCCGGATACGCTGGCATCTCCGGTGGTGGCCGAAATTACCGACCGTCAAATTGAATCGTACAAAACGAGCGTGAATCTCCCCCGCCCCGGCTTTCTGTTTTTGAGCGAAAATTTTTATCCCAACTGGCGCGCCTTTGAGAATGGAAAAGAGTTGAAAGTGTACCAGGCCAACATCACCTTCCGAGCCGTCTATCTCCCGGCGGGCAGTCATACCGTTGAGTGGCGCTACATCCCTACACTTTATAGCAAAGCCCGCGCCATCACTTGGGCTTTTTCGCTCCTCGTGCTTCTGGCCGTCGGATTTTTCCTTTTTCTTTCACGGCAAAAAGGCTTCACCCAAACCGAAACTCCCGCTCCCGCATAAATGAAGGCCTTAGTCATCATCCCAACCTACAACGAAAAGGAAAACATCGAAAAAATCGTCCCGGCGGTTTTGGCGGTCGATCCCTCCCTTTTCGTCTTGATAGTGGACGACAACTCCCCGGATGGAACCGGGCAAATCGCCGACCGGATGGCCGCCCAAAACAACCGGATTTTTGTCTTGCACCGGGAAAAGAAAAACGGACTGGGGCAGGCCTATCTGGCCGGTTTCCGCTGGGGGCTGGAACGAGATTTCGATTACCTTTTTGAAATGGATGCCGATTTTTCCCACGACCCCAAATACCTCCCCGACTTTTTGCAGGCCGTCAAGGAGGCCGACCTGGTCATCGGCAGCCGCTACATCTCCGGCGTCAACGTGGTGAACTGGCCGATGGGGCGGCTTTTGCTCTCCTACTACGCCAACACCTATTCCCGAATCGTGACCGGTTTGCCCCTGCGGGACGCCACCGGCGGGTTCAAGTGTTACCGCCGGCAGGTGCTGGAAGCGATTGATTTGTCCAAGGTCCGCTCCAACGGCTACTCCTTCCAAATCGAAATGAGCTTTCGCGCCTGGAAAAAGGGGTTCCGGTTGAAGGAAATCCCCATCATCTTCATCGACCGGCGGGAAGGCACGAGCAAAATGTCTAAAAAAATCGTGCGCGAGGCTGTTTGGATGGTCTGGCGGCTGCGGCTTATGTCCATTTTAGGGAAACTGTGAAAAGTGGGCGTCTCGGTGGTGATGGTTACCTATGCGAGCTACCCTTTGACCCGGCGGCTCCTGGAGCCGCTGATTGCAGGGATAGGCAAGGAGTTGGATGAAATCATCCTGGTGGACAGCGCCTCTCCGGACCAGACCGGTGAAAAGCTGAAAACCGATTTTCTTGCGTTAAATTATCTGCCGATGCCAAAGAACCGGGGGTACGGCGCGGCGGTCAACCGCGGTGCGAACCAAGCCAAAGGCGACTGGCTTTTGATTATGAACGGCGATTTGGAAATCAATCCCGCGCAAATTAGCCGATTGCGGGAATTGGCGGAAGCGGACGAGGCGGATTTGATGGCCCCCCTGCAGGAAACGCCCGAAGGAATACCGATCCCGACGGTGCGCAATTTTCCCACGCCGTCGACCATCCTTTTTGCCCGCCGCTCTCCGTTGGGATGGCTGCTTGGCCCTAGGGGCGGTTATTTGCGCCCGTTGCCCGAAAAAACCGAACCGGTAACGGGGTTTGTCGGCGGCGCCTGCTTTTTGGTGCGAAAGAAAAAGTTTCTCGAAGTCGGCGGCTTTGACCCCAATTTTTTCCTTTTTGTGGAGGACACCGACCTCTGCAGGCGGCTGTCCGAAGCCGGCGCCAAAATCTTCTTTACGCCGGAAGTAAGGGTCCGGCATTACTGGAGTTTCTCCACCGGTCAAAATTCTTTGCAAAAACTCGGGCAGCAGCACGCCTCCCTCCTTTACTACTTTAAAAAACATTTTCCTACCCACCGACTCTTCCGCGTGTGGCTGGCTTGCCTTTTTTGGATTCAGCGCGCCCTTTTCCGCCTCCTTGGGATGCATCGATGAGCCGCTGGATTGCGTTTTTGCTCTCTTTTGGAATCGGTCTGGCCTTGACGCCGCTGGTTACGTACCTTTGTCGAAAAAAAGGGCTTTTCGACCAGCCCGGCCCTCGTAAAATTCACGTCGAGCCGACTCCCCGTTTGGGCGGCATTTCCATTTTTGCCGCCTTTTGGGCCGGACTTTTCGCCGTTTTTTTCTTAAACGGCCCCATTCCCTCGGAGCTCTATTTCGTGTTTTTCGGTTCATCGGTCGTTTTTGCCGTTGGATTGTTCGACGATCTGCATACCTCCGACTGGCGGCTTAAGCTGCTCGTGCAAATACTGGGCGGTGCCATTCTGGTGGCGGGAGGTCTGGCCATCAGGGTGCTTTACATCCCGTTTTTCGGCGCCTGGAATCTTGGTTTTTGGTCCCTCCCCGTCACTTTTTTATGGGTTGTGGTGCTGACCAACAGCATCAACTTGATTGACGGGCTGGATGGGCTGGCCGCCGGCGTCTCGTTGATTGTGGCTGTGACTTTGTTTTTGTCCGGCCATTTTCTGCAAATCCCGCTCTTGGCCGTTTTTGCCTTGTGTATGGCCGGTGCGCTCGCCGGCTTTCTCCCCTTTAATTATTTTCCCGCCCGAATTTTTATGGGGGATTCCGGCTCGCTTACCGTCGGGTTTTTGTTCGCTTCGCTCGGGCTCCTGTTTCCCATCAAAGGGTTTGCCGCCACGGCGCTTTTCATTCCGCTGTTGACCCTCGGAGTCCCTCTGGCGGAAGCCGCCACCACCCTTTTCCGCCGGTTGAAAGGCGGCCGGCCCTGGCATGCCGCCGACCGGGAGCATCTCTTTCACCGGCTGTTGGAACTGGGGCTTTCCCACAAGGTGACGGTCTGGCTCTTTTACTCCTCGTCGGTTGCTTTTTCCTTTCTCGTTTTGTGCTTGGTGACGTTGGACCGGCGTTTTATTTTATCCGGGCTTGTGCTTTTGTACCTGTTTTTGTCGGTCGCATTTATTATCTTGGTACGGCACGTGGCGGAGAGGAAAAAATGAACGGCTACCTGGACTTTGAAAAGCCGATCGTCGAGCTGGAGAAAAAAATCGCCGACATCCGGGATTTCGCCACCGGCGAGTCGGTGGAACTCTCCCGCGAAATCGCGGCGCTGGAAAAAAAGCTGGAGCGGCTGCAGAAGGAGATTTACTCCAAGCTCACCCGCTGGCAGCGCGTCCAGCTCGCCCGCCATCCCAAACGCCCCATCGCTTCCGACTACATCAAGGCCTTAATCACCGACTTTATCGAGTTGCACGGCGACCGGGGGTTTGCCGACGACCATGCCGTAATTACCGGGTTCGGAAAGCTGGACCATCAAAAGCTTTTGGTGGTCGCCCAGCAGAAAGGGAAGGACACCAAGGAAAAGCTGTTTCACAATTTCGGAATGGCCAATCCGGAAGGATATCGCAAGGCCCTGCGCGCCATGCAGCTGGCGGCCCGTTTTGGGCTGCCGATTCTGGTGCTTATAGACACCCCCGGCGCCTATCCCGGAATCGGCGCCGAGGAGCGCGGCCAGGCGGAGGCGATTGCCCGCAATTTGCGGGAAATGACCAACCTGCCGGTCCCCATCGTGGTGGTGATCATCGGCGAGGGGGCCTCCGGCGGCGCCCTGGGGGTCGGCATCGGCGACCGGATTTTGATGCTGGAAAACGCCTGGTATTCGGTCATCTCGCCGGAAGGTTGCGCCGCCATTCTCTGGCGGGACAGCGAAAAAAAAGAGGAGGCCGCCGAGGCCTTGAAAGTCGCCTCGTTTGATTTGCTCGAGCTGGGAATTATCGATAAAATCGTGCCGGAACCGTTGGGCGGCGCCCACCGGGATCCCAAAACAACCTTTGAAGCCGTGAAAAAAGAGGTGCTGGCCGCCCTGGGCGAGCTGGTCGTCTTCCCGCCCGATGAGTTGATTATGCACCGCATAGAAAAATACCGCTCGATGGGCCGCTATACGATTGAGCCGGAACCGGAATCGCTGGCCAAACCGGTCGCGGAACCGGAAGAAAAACAATAGGAGGACTGGTGCTGGACAAAAAGCTTCTGGAAATTCTGGCCTGCCCGGCCTGCAAGGGGAATCTCGAATACGATGAAGAAAATGAACGGCTGACCTGCTTTGCCTGCCGGCTGAAATACAAAATCGAGGAGGGGATCCCGATCATGCTGGTGGAAGAGGCGGAAAAATTTTAGGAGCGCAGATGAAATTGTCAAAATTTTGCGGCGAGGAACTGATTTCACTGGACCTGAAAGCCAAATCCAAGGAGGAGGCGATTCGCGAGCTGGTCGCGTTGGCGGCCCGCTCCAAGCTGGTCAAGGATGAAAAGGAGCTGCTTTCCGCCGTTCTGGAGCGGGAAAAGCTGGTGACCACGGGGGTGGGATACGGGGTCGCCTTTCCCCACGCCAAAACCACGGCCACCCGCGGCGTGGTGATCGCCTTCGGCCGTTCCAAAAGCGGCCTGGATTTCGAGGCGATGGATAAAAAGCCGGTCTATCTCTTATTCCTGATCGCCGCTCCGGAGGATGCGATCGGGGCGCACTTGAACGTGATGGCCCAGCTCTCCTTCATCATGAAGGACGAAAAAAACCGGCGGCGTTTCATGGACGTCAAAAGCCCGGGGGAACTGCTGGAGGCCTTGGATAAGGCCTCCGACAACGGATAGATAAAATCCGGGTTTTGCCGAATTAACATAGGAGGGGGCGAAACCGTTGAGCGAACTGTCCGTACCGTTTAAAACAAAGCCGAAAGCCGCCATTGCCTTGACGGCCGGCTTTTCCCTTCTGCTTTTAATTTTACCCAAACCGGTTAAGTACACCTTCGCGACCGCCATCTCCAGCACCCTCTACGCTCCGTTTTTCTCCCTCGGCAAAGCGTTTTCCGAACTTTTGGCCGTACGGGAGACGAACCGGCTCCTCAAAAACGAGCTTTTGGGCCTGAAGATGGAAAACCGGGCCTTAAAGGAAAGCTCGCTCGAAAACGAGCGGCTGCGCAAACTATTGGGCCTCTCCGCCCCGCCCGATTTCCGCCCGGTTGCCGCCGAACTGGTGGGGGCCGAGGCCACCCCGAGGCCGACCGAAATCACGGTCAACCGCGGCACCCGGGATGGAATACGCCGAAATCTGCCGGTCGTGCACTTGAACGGGCTGGTGGGCAAGGTTCTGGACGCCACGCCGGACGCCGCCGTGATTCAACTCCTCTTTGATCCGGGCTGCCGGGTTGCGGCCCGCGACCAAAGGAGCCGGGTCTTGGGTATTGTCAAATGGAAATCCGGCCCCTGCCTCTCTTTTGAAAACATTTCCCCCGCCGACGACGTGGCCGTCGGCGACACCATCGTCTCTTCCGGGCTGGGGGGGATATTTCCAGAGGGGCTGGTGGTCGGGACGGTGAAAACCGTGACTGCCGACACGCTCTCCTTTTTCCGCAGCATCGACCTCCTGCCCGCCGTCGGCTTCTCTGCGTTGGACGAGCTGTTCATCCTGGTTCCCAAAAATTCTCCGGAACGGGAAAACCGGTGAAGGCCTTCATTTCCGGCCTCTTGGCCGTGGTTTTGTACGAATCCCTCCTCCGGTCCTGGCTCGCGGTGGGGGGCGCCCACCCGGATATCGGCCTTGTTTTGACCGCCTACTTCGCCTTGACGCGGGGTTCCGTGGAGGGGCTTTTCTTCGGTTTCGTCTCCGGGCTTCTGACCGACGTGCTCCATCCCTCACTTTTGGGATGGGGAACCCTTTTGCGGCTGACGCTGGGTTACTGGCTGGGGGGATTCAAGGATAATCTTTTCTTGGAAAACTTCTACTCCAAGGGGATCATCGCCGGCCTCTCCGTGGTGATTTACGAACTGGGGTACCACCTCGCGGATACCGGTTTTTCCCCCACCGCGACGCTGTATATCCTGGGGCGCTACTCCCTTTTGGGCGCCGTTTATTCCATGCTTTTGGCTTTTGTTCTTTTCTACCTGGCCGGGCGTACAAGGAAAAAAGAGCCGGAGTTTACCCTTTGAACGAATTTTCCCGGAGGAACAAAAATGCAATCCTTTTGGCCGTTTTGGCCCTTCTGGCCGGCGCCCTGGTGATCCGGCTTTTCTTTCTGCAAATTGTCTTTCACCCCTACTACCGGCGGATGGCGGACGTCAACCGGCTGCGCCTGATCCCCATTCCCGCCCCCCGCGGCGCGATCTACGACCGGCACGGGCGAAAAATCGTGGCCAACCGCCCCGCCTATTCCGTGTCGATCCTGCCGTACGAGGTGCGCGACCTGGAACTGACCATCCAAAAACTGGCCCCTTTGATCGGCCTCACCGAAGCGGAACTGGATGCGGCGATAAAGCGGGAGCGCACCAGCCGCTACGAGCCGATCAAGGTGAAAAAAGATGTCGATTTCGCCACCGTTGCGCAACTGGAGGAACTGAACGAGGACCTTCCGGGGGTCATTTATCAAGCGGAGCAGGCCCGCGACTACCCCCCCAACAACTGGGGCAGCCATCTGGTCGGCTACATTTCCGAAATCTCGGAACAGGAGCTTTTGCAGCTTGCCTCCAAGGGATACCGGCAGGGGGGCTACATCGGCAAGCGGGGGATTGAAAAACAGTACGATCAGCTTTTGCGCGGCTCGGACGGCGTCTTGTACCTCGAAGTCACCGCCCAGGGAAAGGTTTTGGGGGAAGTGCCGGACAAGCCCCCGCTCCACCCCATCTCCGGCAGCGACATGGTCATCGCCATCGATATGGATGTGCAGGCGGCCGCCGAATCCGCGCTGGCTAACTTTTGCTGTGCCGGCGCCGTGGCGCTGGATCCGGCCAACGGGGAAATTCTGGCTTTCGTTTCAAAACCGGTCTACAACACGGCCGGGCTTTCCGTCGGGATTACCTACGAGGAGTGGAACCGGATTGTGGAGGATCCCAATCACCCCCTTCTTAACCGGGTGATTCAATCGCAATACCCTCCCGGCTCCACGGCCAAGCTGTTGACCGCCGGCGCGGCCTTGGAGGATGGCTTGGTGAAACCTCAAACCCATATGCCGACTCCCTGTCGCGGCGGCTATCAATTCGGCACCCGTTTTTTCCGCTGCTGGAAGCCGGAGGGGCACGGCAGCTTGAACCTTATCGGCGCCATCGAGCAATCCTGCGATGTTTACTTCTACCAACTCGGCCAGAAACTCGGTATCAACAAATGGGCGGAGTACGGCAAAAAATGCGGCTTCGGCAAACGCACCGGAATCGATCTGCCCGACGAGGCGCGCGGGCTGGTGCCGAACACCGACTGGTATGACCGCCGGCTGGGAAAGGGGAAATGGTCGCAGGGGGTCATGCTTAATTTGTCCATCGGGCAGGGGGAGTATCTGACCACCCCGCTCCAACTGGCGAATTTCTACGCCGCTTTGGGAAACGGCGGCGTTTTGTGGAAACCCCATCTGTTGAAGAAAGTGCAGGATCAAACCGGCGTGCAGGAATACCGGCCGGAAATCGTCGAGCGGCTTCCTTTTTCGCAGGAAACGCTTGAAATTCTAAGAAAGTCGATGGTCGAGGTGGTCCACGGCCAGCGGGGCACGGCCCACCGCTCGCAGGTGGAGGGGATCAAAGTCGCCGGCAAAACCGGCACGGCGGAAAACCCCCACGGCGAGCCCCACGCCTGGTTTGCCTGCTTCGCCCCGGCGGAAAATCCAGTCATCGCCATTGCCGTCTTGGTCGAGAATGCGGGCCATGGTAGCGATATTGCGGCGCCGGTGGCCCAGCAGATGCTGCAGGCCTACCTGTTGAAAAGAAAGCCGACCGGCCCGCTGGTCAGCCCGGCCGATTCCGCCACCTTCGAGTATTCCGACTGATATGCGCGCCGTAAAAACCGTAATCCTTGAGTTCTGGAACGAAGTGGACCGCCGGCTCTGGGCCATCGGGCTTCTCCTTTCCCTCTCCGGCGTCGCCTTGATTTACAGTTCCACCCACATGTCCCCCAACCCGCTGGAGCAGGATCTCTATTTGAAACAGTTGTTCTGGATCGCCTTGGGGCTGGTCGCTTTCTGGGTTGTGTACGCCCTGCCCTTCCGATTTTTTGAGGCTTTCGCCTACCTTTTTTACATCGTCGCCATCCTCGCCCTCATCGGCGTTTTCTTTCTCGGCTCCACCCGCTTGGGAGCCACCCGTTGGTACGATCTGGGATTTTTGAACCTGCAGCCCTCGGAACTGGCCAAAATTGCCACCGTATTCGCTTTGGCCCGCTTTCTGGCCTATTCCTCCAAGTACGAAACGAACATCCCCAAGCGGCTCCTGCCGGCCCTTTTTCTGGCCCTGTTGCCGATGCTTTTGATTCTGCGCCAGCCTGATTTGGGCACCTCGCTTGTCTTTTTCGCCATTTTTCTGGCCATGCTTTTTTGGTCCTCCATCCCGGCAATCTACCTGTTTTTCATCATCTCCCCCGCTTTGAGTCTTTTGGCCGCCCTGCACTGGATTTCCTGGGGGCTTTTTTTCCTTTTGCTTTTGGCCGTCCTGTATCTCGTCCGCCCCGGCGGCTTTTTCTCCACCGCCACGGTGACCGTGAATCTTTTGGCCGGCATGATTATGCCTTTGGTCTGGAACCGGCTGCACGATTATCAAAAGCTGCGCATCCTGATTTTTTTGGACCCCAACCGGGATCCCCGCGGCGCCGGGTATCAAATCATCCAGTCCAAAATTGCCGTCGGCTCCGGCGGACTTTTGGGGAAGGGGTACATGGGGGGGACGCAGACCAAGCTTGCCTTTCTGCCCGAACAGCATACCGATTTCATTTTCTCCGTAGTGGGGGAGGAGTTCGGCTTTCTGGGGGTTTTGGTGCTGATCGCCCTTTTCGGCTACCTGATTCACCGCGGGATTGACTACGCCCAGAAAGCCCGCAACAGCTTCGCCAGCTTCACCGCCTTGGGCATCACCGCCGTTTTGGTTTTTCAGGTTCTGGTGAATATCGGGATGACCATCGGTTTGATGCCCGTCACGGGCCTCCCCCTTCCCCTCGTTTCCTACGGCGGCACCTCGATGATAACCTCCTGGATTATGCTCGGGGTATTGGCCGGCATCGGCCGTCGCCGGTACGAATACTGAATCTATCCATTGCTCCGGAGCCTCGACTTCCGTCGCGGGACAGAATCGACGCCGGAACGTCAACTGTCCCCAATTTTTGTCATTCTGAGCGCAGCGAAGAATCCCGCATTTTTTTCCAGAACCGGTTGAATTTTCCGTCTCAAGAAATTACCTTGCGGGAAATGAACTGGACGCCGGGAAAACTGAACGGTATGAAAGCACTGGCCGATTCCCGCGGGGTGATTGCCGCCGCGGCGATGGATCAGCGCGGCTCGTTAAAGAAAGCGATTGCCAAGGAAAAAGGAGTTTCGGCCGACCGGATTACAAATGAAATGATGGCCGAGTTCAAATCGGCGGTTACCCGGATTCTGACCCCTTACGCCTCCGCCATCCTGCTCGACCCCGAATACGGCCTGCCGGCGATGAAACAAAGGGCCCAAGGCAAAGGTGTGCTTCTTGCTTACGAACAATCCGGCTACGACAATACCCGCCCGGGAAGAATCCCCGATTTGCTGATTGACTGGACCGTGCGGAAGCTGAAGGAAGCCGGTGCCGACGCCGTGAAGCTCCTGATTTATTACACCCCTTTTGACGATGCCAAGGTGAACGCCGAAAAGCATTCCTTTGTTGAGCGCATCGGCGCCGAGTGCGCGCTTTATGACATCCCCTATTTCCTCGAGTTTGTGGGCTACGACCCCAAGGGTGGGGATGAAAAATCGGTCGAATATGCCAGGCAAAAACCGGAAATCGTGACCGAGAGCATCGCCGAGTTTTCCAAGCCGGAGTACAAAGTGGACGTTCTGAAAGTCGAAATCCCCGTCGCCTTGGAATTTGTCGAGGGAACCAGGGCTTTCAAGGGAACCAAGGCGTATTCAAAATCAGAGGCGATGGAGCATTACAAAAAGGCCGCCAAAGCCGCCAAAAAACCGTTCATCTACTTGAGCGCCGGTGTTTCCAACGCCCAATTTCTCGAAAGCTTGGAACTGGCCGCCGAGGCACAAATCGACTTCAACGGCGTTTTGTGCGGCCGCGCCACCTGGAAGGAAGGAATTCCGGTTTACGCCAAGCAGGGGCTGAAGGCGCTCGAGGATTGGCTGGCGGACGTCGGCGTCAAAAACATCCGGGCCCTGAACGAGCGGCTTAAAGCCGCCGCCCCCTGGTTCAAAAAATTCGGCGCCTCCTCGATTGACGAATTGGAAAAGCACGCCGAGCCGGCCATCATCGGCTGATAATCTTACAATACAGATAAAAATGGCGCCCTATGGGCGCCCTTTTGTTTTGCATCCGAAAAGTTACAAAAGCCCCAACGCCAGCTTGGCCGCCTCCGACATTTTGCTCATATCCCAAGGCGGCTCCCAGACGAGTTCGAGTTTGACCTCCTTGACCCCCGGCACGGCGCGCACCCGCTCCTCCACTTCGCCGGGAAGCGAGCCCGCCACCGGGCAGTGCGGTGTGGTCAAAGTCATTTTTATTTCCACTTCCCCTTCCGCGCTGACTTTCAAATCGTAAATCAGCCCCAGCTCGTAGATATTGACCGGAATTTCCGGGTCGTAACAGCTCTGGATCGCCTCAATGACCTGCGCTTCGAGCGGCAACGCGGTAAGGGGGGTCTTTTCCATCGTCTCCAGCACGGTTTAATGCGACTCCGGCGCTTCCTCGGAAAAGGAGTGCCCGCAGCCGCAGCTGTGCTTCGCCTGCGGGTTGCGGAAAACGAACTGCACCCCGCCCATCTGCTTCCGCGCATCGAGCTGCAACCCGGAAAGATGAGGCAAGCTGTCGTTGTCCACCAAAATTTTCATCCCCTCGGATTCGAAAACCGAGTCGTTTTCCTTGGCGGGCGTTGCGTCGAAATCCAGAACGTAGCGGAACTTCGTCCCGCTCCCTTCGCACCCTTCCGTGGTAACCCCCAGCCGCAAAGCGGTCGTCTGGGGCAGTTTTTCCTGCTCGATTATTCCCCGCACGGCCTCGCCGGCCGTTGGCGTTAACGTTACCATTTATTGTTCTCCTTCCATTGTTTATTTAAACAGCTATTCAGTAGAAACAGTTTCCTTCTTCTCTTCCAAAGCGGCTTTCAAAGTATGCCAGCACAAGCTGGCGCACTTGACCCGCACCGGAAACTGCGACACGCCCGAAAAAGCGGCCAGCTTTCCCAGTTGTTCTTCCCAATTCTCGTTTGGCGTCCCGGTAACCATCTGGTGAAACTTTTCAAAAATCTCCTCCGCTTCCTCCACCGTTTTCCCTTTGAGTTCGGAGGTCATAATCGAGGCCGAGGCGGTCGAAATGGCGCAGCCGGAGCCCTGAAAGCTGACGTCGGCAATCGTGTCGCCATTCATCTTCAAATAAAGCACGAGCCGGTCGCCGCAGAGCGGGTTGTATCCCTCCGCTTGCCGGTCCGCTTTTTCCAAAACCCGGAAGTTGCGCGGACGTTTGCTGTGGTCGATGATGACCTCCTGATACAGTTCGCCGATTTCCGAAATCATCCAAAAACCTTTCGCACTTCCAAAAGCCCGGCAACCAAAGCGTCGATTTCCTCTTTGGTGTTGTAAAAAGCCAGCGAGGCCCGCACCGTGGCCGGCACGCCGAAGCGCTGCATCACCGGCTGGGCGCAGTGGTGCCCGGTGCGCACGGCGATCCCCTCGCGGTCCAAAATCGTGCCGATGTCGTGCGGGTGAATTCCGCCCATCACAAACGAAAGAATGCTGGCTTTCTTCTTTGCCGTGCCGACCAGCCGCAACCCCGGAACGGCCGAAAGTTTCTCCGTCCCGTATTCCAAAAGCTCCTGTTCGTATCCGGCGATGTTCTCCATCCCGATGCCGGCCAGATATTCGACAGTCGCCCCCAGCCCGATGGCCCCGGCGATGTTCGGCGTCCCGGCTTCGAACTTGTGCGGAATCACGTTGTAGGTTGTTTTTTCAAATGTGACCGAGAGAATCATATCCCCGCCCCCTTGATACGGCGGCATGGCTTCAAGCAAATGCGCCTTGCCGTACACCACGCCGATGCCGGTGGGCCCGAACATCTTGTGCCCGGAGAAAAGATAAAAATCGCAGTCCAAATTCTGCACGTCCACCTTGAGATGCGGCACCGCCTGCGCGCCGTCGAGGACGACCGGAACGCTGCGCCGGTGGGCTGTCTCGATAATCTGCTCGACCGGGTTGATGGTTCCCAGCGCATTGGAAATATGGGCGACTGAAACCAGCTTGGTTTTCGAGGTCAAAAGCTTCTCGAATTCTGGAAGCACAAGTTCCCCCGCATCGTTGATGGGCGCCACCCGCAAAACGGCGCCGGTTTGCTCGCATAAAATCTGCCACGGCACGATGTTGGAATGGTGTTCCATTGCCGTGATGAGTATCTCATCGCCGGGCTTTAGAAGGCCCCGCGCAAAGCTCTGCGCCACCAGATTGACTCCCTCCGTGGTGCTGCGGCAGAAAACGATTTCCCGCACTTCGCGGGCGTTGATGAATTCCTTTACTTTTGTACGTGCATCTTCGTACGCCTTGGTCGCCCGTTCGCTTAAATAATGCACCCCGCGATGGATGTTGGAATTCTCGATGGTGTAGTAGCGGGAAACTGTGTCGATGACCGTCTGCGGCTTCTGGCTGGTGGCGGCGTTGTCCAAATAGACCAGCGGCTTGCCGTACACCTTTTGGTGCAAAGCCGGAAAATCCTTGCGGATTTTCTCTACATCAAGATGAAATCGCTTCCCGGCTTTTACTTCGGGGGTCATTGTTGTCGCCATAAAAACCTATATTGTGTTGGAGCCGCTTTCTATCCGGGCCAAAAGTTCCGCTTCCAGCTCGGCGCGCATCGGTTCCAGTTTTATGCGGTTGATGACGTCGTTGGCGAACCCGAAGGTCAAAAGCCTTTGGGCATTGGCCCGGCTGATCCCCCGCGCAGTCAGATAGAAAATTGCCGTTTCGTCCAATTGCCCCACCGTCGCCCCGTGCGTGCACTTGACGTCGTCGGCAAAAATTTCCAGCTGCGGCTTGGTATCCACTCGCGCCAAATCGGAGAGCAAAAGATTCCGGTTGGTCTGTTTGGAATCGGTCTTCTGCGCCGGTTGCCGGACGAATACTTTGCCGTTGTAAACGGCCCGCGCCCGCCCGTCCACAATCCCCTTGTAAACTTCAAAGCTTTTGCCGTTCGGCCGCCGGTGGTCGATGGCGGTATGGTTGTCGATATGCTGTTTGCCGCCGGCGATGTAAAGCCCGTTCAAATGGCACTCCACTTCTTCTCCATCCAAAACTACGCGATGGGTGTTCCGCCCCAGTTGCGCCCCGGCATCCAGCGTGAATCCGGAATAATGGCTGGCCCGCTTTTGATAAACCTCCGTGGCCGCGATGTGAAACCCGTGCCCATCCTCCCGCTGCAGTTTGTAATGCTCGAGAGAAGCATTCTCCCCGACTACGATTTCCGTGACCACGTTCGTGAAATACGGCTGGTTCGATTTGCCAAGATAATTTTCGATTATTGCGCCGCGACTCCCCGTTTCGGCGACGATGAGGATGCGCGGGTGCGCCACGGTGACCTCTTTTTCTGCCGTGGATATGAAAAGAAGGTGAATGGGTCTCTCCAGAACTGTGCCGGCAGGGAGATAAACGAACGCCCCTTCTTCCAGAAACGCCGTTCCGAGCGCCGTGAAAATGTTGGCATCCGGCGAGGCGTATTTCCCGAGGTGCGCCTCCACCAACTCCGCATTTTCCGCAAGCGCGGAAGCCAGATTTTTGACCAAAACGCCCCTCGGTAATCCGGAGACGGCGGAAAGCTCTTTGGAAAAAATTCCGTTGACGAAAACCAAGCGCGGCCAGCCCGCCTGCCCGAAAAAGTGGGCTTCGATTTCAGCTTTGGAAAGCCCGCTTGGAAATTTGGAGGCCAGCCGGAAGGGCAGCTTCACAATCGGCAAAACGCTCGTGTACTTCCACTCCTCGTCCTTCATCGTGGGAAAATTCATCTCCACAAAGCGGGCGAATGCCTCCTGCCGAAGCTTCCGCACCCACGCCGGAGCCGCCGATGCTCCGTTTTTGTTGAAAAGCTCAAAATCCGCCACGTAGTGCGCCTTTTCCGGCGCTGTGAGATTGGGAGAAACCAATGTCGTGCTCATCTATGCTCCCGCCAAAGCGGCGTCCTTCTCCCGCACCCAGTCATACCCTTTGTCTTCCAGTTCCAAGGCCAGTTCCTTGCCGCCGGAGCGGACGATTTTCCCGCCGACCAGAACGTGCACAAAATCCGGCGTGATGTAGTTCAACAATCTTTGATAATGGGTGATTAAAACGGTGGCGTTCTCCGGCTTGCGGAGGTTGTTGACGCCTTCGGCGACCACCTTCAAGGCGTCGATGTCCAGCCCGGAATCGGTCTCGTCCAGAATCGCCAGCTTCGGCTCCAGAACCGCCATCTGGAAAATTTCGTTTTTCTTCTTCTCCCCGCCCGAAAACCCTTCATTCACCGGCCGGTTGATTAACGACTCATCCATGTGCATCACTTTCATCTTCCGGCGCAGAAGCTTCAAAAACTCCATCGCGTCCAGCTCCTCTTCGCCCCTGTGCTTGCGGATTTCGTTGTAGGCCGAGCGCAAAAAATAAGCGTTGGAAACGCCGGGAATCTCAACGGGATATTGGAAGGCCATAAAAACCCCTTCCTTGGCCCGGTCTTCCGGCGCCATTTCAAGAAGGTCTTTCCCCTGGTAGAGAACTTCCCCTTCGAGCACTTGATAAGAGGGGTGCCCGGCCAAAACCTGCGCCAAAGTGCTTTTGCCTGAGCCGTTCGGCCCCATCACGGCATGCACCTCCCCGGCTTTTACGGAAAGATTAATCCCCTTCAGTATTTCCTTCCCTCCCACCGCCACTCTCAAATTCTTTATCTTCAACATTCCTTTATTCTCCCTATTTGGTTGTCATTCTGAGCGCAGCGAAGAATCTCGCTTTTAACCCACGCTCCCATCCAAACTGACCGACAAAAGCTTCGTTGCTTCCACGGCAAACTCCATCGGCAATTCCCGAAAAACCTCCTTGCAGAAACCGTTCACCACCATCGAAATGGCGTTCTCCGTGTTCAACCCCCGCTGCTTGCAGTAAAAAATCTGGTCTTCGCTGATGCGCGAGGTGGAGGCCTCATGCTCGGCGGAAGAGGAACTGTTCTGCACCTCGATGTACGGGAACGTATTGGCGCTGCATTTATCACCGATTAAAAGCGAATCGCATTGCGTGTAGTTCCGCGAGCCCTTGGCCCGCGGCTGCATTTTGACGAGCCCGCGGTAGGTGTTGTTCCCGTGCCCGGCCGAAATCCCCTTTGAAACGATGGTGCTTTTGGTGTTTTTGCCGAAATGAATCATCTTCGTGCCGGTGTCCGCCTGCTGGTAGTTGTTGGTGACCGCGACGGAGTAAAATTCGCCGATGGAGTTCTCCCCTTCCAGAATCACCGAAGGATACTTCCAGGTAATCGCCGCGCCGGTTTCCACCTGCGTCCAGGAGATTTTGGAGTTTTTTCCCAGGCATTTTCCCCGCTTGGTGACGAAGTTGAAGATTCCGCCCTTCCCTTCCTTGTCCCCGGCATACCAATTCTGGATGGTGGAGTATTTGACCGTGGCGCCTTCAAGGGCGATAAGTTCGACCACCGCCGCATGCAGTTGGTTGGTGTCCCGCATCGGCGCCGTGCATCCTTCCAGATACGAAACGTAGGCCCCCTCGTCTGCGATAATCAAAGTCCGCTCAAACTGCCCCGTGTCGGCGGCGTTGATGCGGAAATAGGTGGAAAGCTCCATCGGGCAGCGCACCCCCTTGGGGACATAGCAGAAGGAGCCGTCCGAAAACACCGCCGAGTTCAGTGCGGCAAAGAAATTATCATTGGGCGGCACCACCGTCCCCAGATACTTTTTGACCAGTTCCGGATGGTTCCGCACCGCCTCGGAGAACGAGCAGAAAATGATCCCCAACTCGGCCAGCTTCGCCTTGAAGGTCGTGGCGACCGAAACGGAATCGAAAACCGCATCCACCGCCACGCCGGTGAGCATTTTCTGCTCGTCGAGCGGAATTCCCAGCTTTTCAAAGGTTTTCAAAAGCTCCGGGTCCACCTGATCCAAGCTGTCCAGTTTCGGCTTCTTTTTGGGCGCCGCATAGTAGATGATATCCTGATAGTCGATTTCCGGGTAGTGGATGTTGGCCCAACGCGGCTGGCCTTCCTCCTTGGCCATTTTTTGCCAGTGGGAAAACGCCTTCAGCCGCCATTCCAGCATAAACTCCGGCTCCTCCTTCTTGGCCGAAATGAGGCGAATAATATCCTCATTCAGCCCCTTGGGGGCCTTATCCTGCTCGATGTCGGTGTAGAAGCCGTACTTGTATTCTTTGCCAACCAGTCCCTCAACCCCTTCTTCCGGGGCCGGGTTCTGGAGCTTTATATTTTCATCCGTAATGGCCATTTTTATCCTTCCCTATGCCTTTGCAGGGATTGTTCTTGCGTCCATCCCTATTCCCGACTATAATGGTCGGCAATTAATTATACGAACTTTATGGGAGAATTGTCAAGGATTTTTGAAAGATTTTTAATCCCTGCTAAGTTATTGCAGGAATTGGAGATTTGGGCTTGTGCAAACCCTAACAAAACTGTTCAATTTCTCAATTCCCCACAATGTCATCATGCAAATCCCAGAGGGTCTGCGCGCCGTCGGAGCCGGAGACCGTGGAGGGCATCTGTGCGGGGCGGGAGGATTCGAATTTAGATATTGCCTGGGGAAAGGTGAAAAGTACCTTGAAGCGGGAGGCCGGTTTGCCGACTTTGAACTCGTACAAAACCAAATCATCCTTGTCCGGCTGCACCTGCCCGTCTTTGTAAACGTCGTACCGGCTCCCCGGCTCAAACTCCACCATCCACCCCTTGCTGCGGGTAAGCTCCAGAATCTTTTCCCGGTCGGCCGGGGTGATGTCCACCAGTTTGCGGTATTCCAAATACTCCCGCTCGGAGGGAATCGGGTAGCCGAAAACGTCGGTATAATACCCCCGCAAATGCGGCCAGGGGTCTTCGATGAACGCGAGATGATACGGCCGCCAGGAAATTTCGGCGGTCGGGATTTTGCCGGAATTCAATATTTCCGAGCGGGCCGGCTCCGGAACGAACATGGTCACTTTTTCCAGAAACGCCCGCATCTCCTTGCGCTGGGATTCGGAGAGAAGCGCGCTCCGCTTCCCTTCATTCTGCCCGGCAATCCGCTTGCGCACGGTGGTCGCCTCGTAGCCGTTCAAATGCCCCGGGTCCATCTCCGGCGTGATGGGGACGGTAAGGAAGCCGTTCTTCCCCTTCGGGTGGGGCATGGTGAAACTCAAAATCTCCCCGTTCGGGCCTTTGCGGTCCCAGGGAAGAATCGGGTTTTTGGCGCCGATTTGGAAATTGCGCCGTGCCCCGTCGGAGTTGTAGGGATTGCCGTGCAGGCGGTAGGCGCGGGCGGACCACTCCCACTCCATTTTCAGATGCAAATCCATCGGGATTCGGCCGGCCTGCAAATACAACTCGATAATCTGCTGGCCGCTCCCCAAATGTTTCGCTTCCTGCTTCAAAAAATAGCGCATCATTCCGGCGTAAAGGGCGTCCGCCGTGTCGCTGGAGGAGACCAGCTTCGACCAGCCGTCCCGATCCTGCTTGTCGAAGTAATGCCCCATTTCCGGCAGGGTTTCGACCGGCGGGTTGAACTCGATTAAGGGCTGCTGCAAATTCGGGTCGTCGGAGTTGGCGTTGCGCGCCAGCAAATCCTCCACCAAAAGCCATTCGAAATCGCCGCCGGTCATCCCCAGCCAGTAGCCCATCTGCGTGCCGTGTTCACCCTCTTCGCCGATGACGTTGCGGGCGTACTTTTCAAAAATCGGCGGCATGTAGCCGAGTTTGCGGAGCTGGTTCTGCTGCTGGCTGGAGCCGAATTCGGAGGAGCCCTGGTGATAGGCGATGATGTTCTGCGTCTGGCGGATGGTGCCCCCCGCCAGCCAGGAAAGCTTGTCTTCCGGATAGCCCACCGGGTTGATGCCCAAGAGCTTGGCGATGTGCGGATGAACGAAGCGCTGTTGCCCCTTGAAAAGCCCGTAATGCACCGGCTCCTTGGTCAAAAGGTGCATATCCGTGGCGACGGCCCGCAGCGTGGTTCCCTCCACCCAGTCAAAAACGCCGGAGTCGATGGCCCAGCGGGTGTAGGCCTCGGCGTAGTCATCCATCGAGCGGATGTTCGGGCGGGGGAAGGCCTCGGCGTAAAAATTCGGCTTGTGCGGGTCGTAGTTCTTGAACGGAATCGCCATCGATTATAAGTTAAAAAAACTTGCAGGATTGGCAAGCGTTTGGAAAGGCAAAAACGGTGGGGATTTTGTTGCGATTTTGCAGGAAAAATAAAAAAAGCCCCCTCTGTTTTTTTGGGGGGCTGTAAAAAAACCTCCCCTTAATCCCCTCCTTCGTAAGGAGGGGACAAGGTGTTTTTTAAGGAGAGGGAGGGGCGGAGCGTACGCTTCCGCCCCTTTTTCCTTTCCTTGTGTCCTCTTTGGCTACCCGAGGTCTGGGGCTCTGGGTTCGCGGGATTTGGGCGGCATGTGAAGGGGAGGCGCCACCTTCCCTTCAGTTCTATTGGGTTGGCTGCCTTCAAAGAGGCAGCTGCCCTGCGCCGCTTGCGCGGCGCTTTGGTGTTCTATTCCGGCTTTTTTTGGTT